>JAYTVX010000238.1:0-2323 GCA_043743775.1 Bacteroidales bacterium
CACGGAATCAAAAGTACTTACCTTATTTTTGTGCTGCATCGCCAGATACCAGAAGTGAACTTTCTTCTTGTATTTCAAATAGCGCTGCTAAACGGGGTAATGATTCATTACTTGTCAACTCTTTATCTGATTTAAATTCAGCATCTAATGCTTCATGGAATTGTAAATCACCAGCGAAAGCGCTCTTTACATTTTTGATTGTAAGTTTCTGAACTTTGCCTGTACCTCTGCTAAAAAAGTACTGCGCTACGGCAGGTTGCTTTTCTGAAGACAGCGATTCAAGTTGATATAAATGTGTTTCTCCTGTTTGGTTTAAAATAAGGTAGCGGGTATTACCAACAAATCGGTAGGTAGGAATATTAGAATCTTCTGAAGCATACATCATTTTTTGATCGACAGAAGGCTGGCTTGTTTCAAACAATCCACTGGTCGATTGTGACTTTACCATTGCGCTGATACCAAATAGAAAAGCGAAGGTTACTGCAGTTTTTATATTCATAATAGTAGTCTTTAGCGGCGTTTCATACCCTATTGCTAATACAATGCCAGCGGCATGCAGTGCGTTTTTAGCTCCATAGCGATATTGGGCAATACCATTGATTCCATATTGGGAAAAATTGTCTCAGTAATAGTCGACGGTCCACGGCCGACAGTCCACAGTTCATAAGTCCATACCGTCATGCAGAACGGCAGATTTTGAGGGTCGGCATGTGCGAGCGAAGCATCTCATGAGGTGGGTCATTAGGGAATTGCCGATTGTCGACGGTCCACGGTCGACAGTCCACAGTTCACAAGTCCACACCCTTATACACCGTCATGCAGAGAAAACCTTCAGTTAGAAAAAACTGATACCTGTTGTAGATGACATGGAGTTATCGAAATTGCAGAAGAAAGAGGATGTTCTGGGCACTATAGCACTACGCGTACTCTAGTGTACTTTACCTGTTCCAGAGCCTTGCTTCAAAGAGTAGCATTACCGTTTTTGGTGATTTCTCATTTTGAGCTTGAGGAATTCCCGTTTGGCAGCTTGCTTTTTTCTCTTGCACTCTTTGCGTCCAAAACACCTCTTTATTACTAAACATAATAAAGTTATGGAAAGCGAATCAATTTTTGAAATGGTGAACCCTCAAGCCGCAGGCATTGATATTGGTTCTGAAAAGATTTTTGTTTCTATTGATGGTGTGTCGGTGGTGCACTTTCTAACATTTACTTCTGACTACAATAGGTGTGTATCCTATTTAAAGGAAGAAGGAATTAAAAGGGTTGCCATGGAAGCCACTGGTGTCTACTGGATTTCCTTGTATGAAATTCTAGAAGATAATTCTATCGAAGTATGTTTAGTTAATCCCAAAGAGGTAAAACAGGTGAAGGGGCGTAAGACCGATGTCAAAGATTGCCAATGGATCCAGCGCTTATTCTCCGCCGGGCTCCTTCGACAAAGTTATATACCTGGTGGAAGATTAAAGGAACTTCGGATGATGGTTCGGGAGCGAGAAGACGTTATTGAAATGGGGAGTGCCTACGTTAATAAAATGCAAAAGGCATTAGAACTTATGAATATCAAACTCAAAAATGTACTATCACAAATACATGGAGTTAGTGGCTTAAGAATGATTGAAGCGATTTTAAATGGCGAAAGAGATCCTGAAAAGCTGCTGTCGCTGTGCTACAAGAGTGTAATTAAAACTAAATCCGAAAAAGTGCTACTGGCACTAGAAGGTAATTATAATGAGACATGGTTATTTCTATTAGCTAAGAATTTACAAATGTGGAAACAACATCAAATTCACCTAGTAGAAATTGATAAAAAAATTGAATCATTACTGCAGTATTTGAATGCTGATAAAATTCATATTATGTCTTCCGCATCACAAAAACCGATTCGACATCATAAACCGGATATCAACGATCTTCATCAAAAGTTGCTGAACATTTACGGTGTAGATGTATCGTCACTATCGGGTTTAACAGACTATTCAGCTCTTAGGCTAGTTGGTGAAACAGGATATGATCTAAGTCGCTTTCCAACCGTAAAGCATTTTGTTAGTTGGTGTCAGTTAAGCCCTCGTAACATGCAAAGTGGGAAAATGAACCGAAAGCTTCGAATGAAAAATAAGAGCAAGGCAGGTCAGATTTTCCGAGAAGCAGCTCAAACACTATTACAAAGTAAAAAAATTGCCATTGGTGCGTTTATGCGTAGAATACGAAGTAAGAAAGGCGCGCAAGTAGCTATTAAAGCAGGCGCTCGAAAAATAGCTTCTGCCTATTACAATATGATAACTAAAGGCGCCGAGTATGTTGAGAATGGTATAAAACAATATGA
>JAYTVX010000239.1:0-7184 GCA_043743775.1 Bacteroidales bacterium
AGGGTACTGAGATGAACCAGGGCGAAACAGTAACCGTTTTCAACGATATGTGCTTAATGGCCCCGGCAACGCTAATCGATAAGAATATCCAATGGGAAAGCGTTGATTCATTAACTGTAAATGCAAAGTTTACGAATGGAAAAATCACCATTGGTACAACTCTATATTTCAATGAGAGAGGGGAACTTATAAACTTCATCAGCAACGATAGGTTCGAGACCAAAGATGGTAAAATCTACAAAAACTATCAGTGGTCAACTCCCGTTTTTGGATTCAAGGAGTTTAATGGCTTTCGACTAGGAATGGGAGGCCAAGCAATATATAAGCACCCCGTGGGAGAATTCTGCTACGGGGAGTTTACAATTAAAAACATTGAGTATAACTGTAAGGTGTTGAAATAAAAATAAGAGCAATTAATAATCATTCTTTTTATGGAAAATGTAATTGACAAATCAATAGACCTTAGGGGTAGTATAACTCTAATAAACGAAAAGCTTCAGTTTAGGGGTTCTGTTGATGGGAATGCCCCAGTATTAATTGATTATGTACCACCATTAGGCGATAATCAGGGATATACCTCGTTAGAGCTATTTCTATTAAGTTTATCTTCTTGTGTTGGGAGTGCTATACTTGTTCTCTTGAGAAAGATGCAAAAAACAATAAAAGGATTTGAAATATCCTCTGTAGGGATCAGAAAGCAAGAACATCCTACGGGTTTTAAGACAATTGATTTAGAAATAAGGATTCAATCGGTTGATGTAAAATCAGATGAAATGGACAAAGTTCTTAAACTTGTTGAGGGTATTTGCCCTGTGCTATCAATGTTGAAGGGAAATGTTGAGATAAACTATACGCATATAATAAGACCATAAAAACAGTTTTAATCAAATATTATAATTTGGTTATTCATCTTAGATATTCAGATCTTATACCAATATTGGAAAACCAAAATAAGTGGTTGAATCAGCGGTTTAGTCGAATAGTTTATCTTTTCCTCCGCAAACGCCAATAGAAATAGGATAACGTGCATCATCATGATTTATTTTTTTTACTTTTGCGGGCCGTTATTGTTAGCTACAGCATTCTGTACAATGGTTTCGGGAATAAATCACAATACTAACTCAACTACTTTTATGCAAAAATTAACTGAGCAAATTAAAGAGCAAATTGCTCTTTACCAAGAGAATGCTGAGGCATTTACCAGCAAGAACAGCAAAGCAGCAGGAGCACGTGCAAGAAAAGCTACTCTGGAATTGACCAAACTTTTTAAGGATTTCAGAAAGCAATCCATCGAAGAATCCAAGAAGTAATGACAGTCATGACAATGCAGGGACCACTCTTAACCGAGTGGTCTTTTTTTACGTTAAATCATTACTTTTTGTAACGCCTTTTCTAAAAAATCTTTTGAATCTAAGGAAGGAATATGATTTGTCTCAGCAATAGAAATATCTATTTCACATAACTCAGTCTGTTTACGTGTTTTGAAAATTCCCTTTGTGGCTAAATAATTTGCAAGGTATTCCTGCTCAGTTTGACCTGGTGTAGGAACTATTAAACAGCTAATGCCAAGTGTAGCCAAATCCATGATGGTACTGTAACCAGCACGGGTTATTAAATGTTTTGACGATAATATTGTTTTGGCAAAATCGGAATCCTTAAGATGACCCACATAAAATATATCGTGATCGACCTTAATATTCATTCCTTCAGCTGGATTTCCTTTAATGATCAGCGTCTTAAGGTTATTGTTTTTTGCCAATTGGCTTATTAAATCGATAAAAATCTCTCTTTGCGGCGAAGGCCCCGAGGCAATCCCCACTAAATCCCAAACCGGGGCAGTAACATCAAATTTAAAATCATTATACCTCGATAACAGTCCAATATACCTCACATTCATTGGTAAATGCGATGGATGCGAAAGTTTACCTGCAAGGTTATCATCTTCTTTAAAATCTGGAATAAAGCAATAGTCATATTGGTTCGCTAAAAAGCGAACAACCTTTATTCCAATCGATTCCAAGAAATGAAATGGTTTTGGAAAAATCACACATAGCTGATGGGTAATAAGAATTGATTTGATTCCCCTGCACCATAGCCCGTAGCGATTGTCAGATATAATAAAATCAATTCGATTTTGTATAACAATACGTTTAACTAAATAGTGCTCCTTTATAGTAAAATAGGGTAATCTAAATGCAATTCCAATAAGTGGTAATAGCTGAGTGTTTTGCTTTGAAAGTCTTATATCAAACGAAGGGAAATAGATTGTTTCAATATCAGGGAAGCTACTTGAAATGAGCAATAGTTGAGGACTATCGCCTGCAGCTATTACTTTATAACCAGCATCTAGAAGTGATTTAATAATTGGGATCACACGGCTTGCATGGCCAAGTCCCCAGCCTAAAGGGCAAACCAAAATCCTTTTTATATTCTCTTTTTCCATTTATGCAGAAACCTGAACAGGAATGCCCATTTCTTCGACTTTTGCGGCAATAGCTTTTAAATCCTTAAGTGATACTTTTTCTAAGCCCGTTGCAGGGGTATCGCGAGCAATTGTGTAAACCATCACCTCTTTGGGCTTAATGGCTTTAACCAATTCCAGCCAACCATTAACCTCTATATCCGTGGTGTTATCGATAGTTTTACCTTCAAATACCCCACGTAGAAAGAGGGTTTGTATTATCAGGTTACCTTCAAATGATTTAAGATTTTCAACCAACTCCTTTGCGGAAAACTTCACCCGTGGTTGGTTCATCAGCTGTATAGTTGAATCAAAAGCCGAATCGAGTTTAAGAATATTTTGATCGACCTTCATGAGTGCACCAGCAACTTGAGGTTTGTTGAGCATAGAAGAATTTGAAAGCACAGCAATTTTAGCCAGTGGGAAGTATTTTTTCCTAAGTTCAATTGAGTCATCAATTATTTTGTCAAATTCGGGGTGTAAAGTTGGTTCACCATTACCTGCAAATGTTATAACATCAAGCGGATCGTTATTTTTCTGCATTTCTTGGAGTTTCTGCTCAAGATATCGTTTCACCTCTATTCTGGTTGGAAGTTTCCATTTCTCGATGTTATCGGTCCACCCACACTCACAGTAAATACAATCAAAAGAACATACTTTAGAGTTAACTGGTAAAAGATTAATTCCCAAGGATGCCCCAAGCCTTCGGCTTCGAACCGGACCAAAGACAATACTATCAAAAAGAAAAGTCGCCATAAATAAAATTGCTGGTTGCTTGTTATAAGAGTAAATTCAATGAGCCAAAATTAACTATTCCTAAATTAAAGAGGTTATAATTATTGGAACAAAAAAGGTAAGGTAGAGATCTCCACCTTCAATGTTGTTCGTTCATGTTTGAATATCAGGTTTTTATATGACATAAGTCATGGGAATTGGATTCAATACTTGCTATTTTTATTTGATTTAATAAATAAAACCTCTCGATATGGGAAAAGTTAACCTAACAACTAATTCAAACCTCAAAGGGAATATTTCTCCTACCAATATTTCATTGATTGATAAGGGACATCAAAAGCTTGTAGATGTTCTCTCCCATATTAAGAGCTTGTTAATTACAGGTGGGAATAAGAACGATTTAACGGAGATTTTTTTCTCCCTCTCCTATTTTTTCGAAAACTACCTTTTAAAAGAGGAGCTATTCCTTAAAAAATCGGGATATCCAAATCTTGAGAATCACTCTTCATCCCATAGAGAGTTTATGATGGAGATCGAAATGTTGAAGGATAATGTTGATAACGACACAATCACAGTTCTTAAAGAGCTCGATGTCTTTATCGCTGCTTGGCTCCAAAATCATGAAACCAACTATAATGATGAATTGGTTAATTTCCTTGTAAAAAAGGGGTTTGTTTCCAGCTAGGCCAGTCGTTTAATTCTACTTTTATTGGATGGCTTCATTGAAGGGAAATTGAAATCGGTTATAAGATTTACCCCCGGTTTCTTCCCAATATCAAACGAACCTAATTTAGAATCAATACCTAGTGCCTTTGAGCCATTCAACGTAGCCCATTTTATAGCTTCGGCAAAGGTTACTGCTGGAAATTTTTCAAGTAGAATTAATATTTGATCAAAAACCGATAGAGTGTTTGAACTTGCATAGCTATCGGTACCCAATGTAAGAATTGCACCCTGCTCCAGAAACATCGGAACATCTGGCAATTTTCCTTCAATAAATAGATTTGAAGATGGACAGATTACGAAATATGGTTCTGTAAAATGGTTAATCAGTTCCTGGACCTCTTTCTTGGATGAAAAAGTATTATGAACAAAAAGAAGATTCGCGTTCTTAGGTATAAAGTGTTTCACGACCTCAAGGGGGCTGTCACAATCAGGAAGATTAATTGGAATTCCACGAGTTTTAAAATTCTCAGCAAGTAATCCTGAACGATCTTTTAAAATTGAATACTCCTGTAAACTTTCCCCATAGTGAATGCTTACTATCGAAGAATTTTTAACCAATTCGATATTAATTAAACTCCATAGATCTTTGGATATTGAGTATGTTGAATGGGGTGTTAAAGATGTAGAACCGACTAAGGTTGATTGAAATCTGTTCAGTAGTTCTAAAGATGTTCCTATCTTTTCTTTGGCTTCAACCGGATTTAAACCAAATAGCTCGATGAAGTTGTGAAAATAGATATCTGAATTCAATTTCTCATTCAGCGTGTCAAGAGTATTACAGATATCTCCAACTGCAACGGTCCCATTTACTTCAAGGGTTGATAATGCTTGTTTAATGGATCCTTCAATCTCTGTAGGCTCAACTCTTCGAAGATCTCTCACCTGTGAAACAAATCCTGCTATTCCTTTTGCTTGTTCCAACCTACCCTTTAAGTGTGATAGTTCAATATGGCAATGAGTGTTTACAAATCCTGGAACAATAATTCCATTATGAAATTCCATGAATGCAAACTCTTTCTCATTCCCTTTTGGGTCAATAATATCTACTACAGTATTATTGTTATCTAAGACAAGTACTCCGTTACGGATTGGCGGTCCGCTAATAGGATATATGTAGTTGGCTGAAAATCGTTGCATCTCGATTTATAAATCCTGTTTGGTTAAAGGTTTTTTACGGGGCTTATATTTGTTTATGGGTAAAGGATTATAGTAAATCTTGATATTTGTGATGCTTGCATGGTGTAAAAGAACCTTACCAGTGTTTTCGTGGCTAAAAATTGATCCCTTCAAGTGGGTAACCAGAGAGTTGCGGAGTTCTAGTCGGATTGAGTAATTCCGCGAAGCAATCATCCTTTTATACGATTTTGAAGTGATTACGCTTTTCATTCCCTCCTTGGTCTGATCGTCAAAGTAGAAATAGGCTACCATCGATGGGTTAACTGATTGATCATCTGAATGAAGGCAAACATCTGCTGAAATAGTGTAATAGCCAAGTCCAACAGTTGGGATTTTGAAATCGATAGAGGCCTGAGCTCCATCAGCAGGTAATTCGAATGAAGATTTTAATTTCCACAAATTTATTAGGGAATCCTTGGGTGTTGAATCCGCTTTGATTTTATTCTCCTCAATAATTTGTGTTTCAATTTTAGAGAGCTCAATTATCACTTTATCATATATAGCATCAAACTCTTCGGGAGATTTAGTGTAGAATGCTAACGAGCTATCGAATTGAGCCTGAGTATAGCCTAATGATTGTAATGTTTTGCCGTAGTAATCAATTGTATCATTATATAAATTGTTCTGCCTTAATCCAGAATTTAAGATCGTTGCATCAATTATCTGCATTCTAACAAGTAGCGAAACCATATCTTTTTTAGGAATAATTGTATTCGATCTACATGAAAATAAGATGATTGTGATGATGAGCGCGAATTTACTAATTTTTAGCATGTCTGCATTTTTAATAATAGTTCTCAAAATTAATGCACTTAACTCATAAAACGATTCGTAGCAGTAAAATAAAAAAATAAGATTCTGGATTTAAACCCAGAATCTTAATATCAAAGGAATAAACCCACCTAATTACTTGATCTTATCGAATAAGTATCCAATCATTATCTCATGTGAACCTGATTGATACTTACGAATTCCAGTATAGCTATAATCGAAGGAATAACCTATGACGTACTTTTTCTTATAGTTATATCCAATCATCAGGGCTATAGCATCGTTGAAACGAAATGATATACCTCCCCACATCTGCGATTTATAGGTAACCTTTGTACTCAGCTCAAATTGAAGTGGGCTATGAATCATATACTTTATCAATAATGCCGGTTCAATGTCATAATACCTATCGAGAATAACTCGAGCACCGCCGCTCATCAAAAGATGTTGTCGAAGCCGGTTTGTACCAATTGGGTTGTTGTAAAGCTTTAACTTCTGGCCAAAGAGCTGATGTGCCGAAATTCCAACATTATATAAACTATTGTAAAGATAGAAGCCAATTGAAGCATCGGGAGTTAAAGTAGCTTGGGTTGAATTAAAGATTGCTGGATCTATTGTCCCATTATAGTTGTCGCCAAGAGTTAGCTTTGATCCATCGACCTTATACTGCATCAACCCGAATGATAACCCTCCTGAGATTCTAAGATCATCGTTAATAGGCATGTTATAAGAGTAGGAACCCATAAAACCCATTCTGCTAGTTGGCCCAGTTACATCCATGTAAATATAACTACCCCACCCCATATCTTTTTTTGCGAGAGGCCCGAAAAGGCTTACGCTAGTCGTTTGGGGGGCATCATTCATTCCTACCCATTGGTAGCGTTCATTAAGCCTAATTTGATAGTAATTATACGTACCTGCAACGGCAGGATTTGTTAGATAGTTATTGAACATGTACTGTGTAAATTGCGGCATCTGCTGTGCATCAACCGCTTGAGAAAAGAACAAACCCGCAACACAAAGTATTGCAACTAGAATTCCTTTCATATGTATGATTTTATTTTTCATAGCGTATTCCTCCTATCTTACTATGGTTATCGATCCGTTGATGGGCTTCCAATTACCATCTTTGGTGTTGATGTTGAACTTGATAACATAGTAATATGTTCCTATAGGGAGTTCGTTCCCTTTATTGGTTCTTCCATTCCAACCCTTGGCTGCCTTATCGCCTTTGGCCGACCATACTAATGATCCCCATCGGTTAAAAATCTCAATCTCCAAATCGGGGAATAGGTAATCCTTTGGAACCAGCCAC
>JAYTVX010000240.1:0-7482 GCA_043743775.1 Bacteroidales bacterium
CTCGAATGGTTAAAGACTTCGGAGTATACAACACTATCAACATTAAATTTTTGGGATACGCCAATTACACTTGTCCAGTCAAACTTTTTCGCCTGACCATAAAGTTCATCCTCATTTCTTGCCTTAAAAGTATAAATCGGTTTCAGAATTCTTAAAGCGGTTCGAAGATGGATATTCGCTTTATACATTAACTCTTTATCACCTTTAAAAGATACCCCTTTTCGAGCAGGAATAATTTCTTCAGCACCAATTGCCCTCAACTCCTCAGCCAATACTCCTTCCAACCCTAGCTGGGTTTTGGCAACCATTTCAAACTTCTCGGTCATTGTAAATCGCGGTTATAAATTATTTTTTTGAGTATGTGTATTTTTGTATCTTAATCACCAATTACTTGAAATACTAGATACTAGTTGCATGTTACTTGTTTTCTTATGAAGCATTTATTATCCCTTAAAATCAAGATCTCGGATAACAACAACATCGTAATACTGAATAGATAACTAGAAACCAGTATCTAGCAACTTTATTTATTTTGGTTTTGCCTTTGTAACCATCGGTTTACCTCCTGATCGTCTGCTTGAGAATGCATTTAAGATCATTTCAGCATCAACAAAAGGTACAGTAATGAATGAAAAATCATCGTGAACACTAATATCATCAATCTTATTATCGGGGATTTTAACCTCTTGACGAATAAAATCGGAGATTTTTCGTGGAGTCATTCCATCCTTACGCCCTAAAGCAACGAATAGTCTTGACGTACCAGTTGAATCAACTTGAATGGTCCGAACTTCAGAATAGTTTTTCACATCAAGTTGCGTTTTAAACGCTAAGCGTAGAAGCGAAGCGAGGGCAACCTCTGGGCTATTCGTTTCTAATAAATCCTCTGCCATACCGAGGTACTCATCGTATTGTGCTTTCTTGATAATTTCAGCAAGTTCAACTTTAATCCTTTCCCTTTTAACGGCAATAATATCTTCCGCCGCTGGAAGGATTTCCTTGCGAATTTTAGATTTCGTGATCTTCTCGACAAACATCAACTTTCTCGACTCCTCCTTGGTAACAAAGGTAATCGCAGTACCCTGTTTACCTGCTCTTCCGGTACGACCAATTCGATGGATATATGATTCCGCATCCTGAGGAAGGCTCATGTTGATTACATGGGTTAAATCAATAATATCAATACCCCTTGCAGCAACGTCGGTTGCAATAAGAATGTTGATATGTTTATGCCTGAATTTCAACAACGTTTTTTCGCGCTGTGCTTGAGAAATATCACCATGTAAACCTTCGACCGAATAACCACGCTCAAGAAGTTTCGATGTAGTAGTGTCGACAGCTACTCGGGTACGGCAAAATACTAGCCCGTAGAATTCTGGCTCAATATCAATAATACGGGTTAACGCTTCAAATTTATCGGAATCGCGAACCTCAAAGTAGATTTGATCGGTCAAATTGGTTGTAGGCTGAGATCTATCAACCTCTATCTTCTTAGTGTTAACCATGTACTTTTTGGACAGCTTAGCAATACGATCAGGCATTGTTGCTGAGAAAAGCAGGGTTCGTTTCTCCTTAGGAGTATAGCTTAGAATCGCCTCAATATCATCGATAAAGCCCATGTTTAACATCTCATCGGCTTCATCAAGGACAAACCACGATATTTGATCAATCTTTAAATCACCTCGATCGAGTAAATCTTGAACTCGACCAGGCGTACCGACGACAAGGTCAACCCCTTTTCGAAGTCTACGCTGTTGCTCAGAAATTGATTGTCCTCCATAAACGGTTGAAACAGATATTCGGTTTGATGCTAACGAAATGATTTCGTCGGAAACCTGTAGGGCCAGTTCTCGTGTAGGAACTAATACTAATCCCTGAACAAATCCTCTTCCACTTTCGATCTTTTCGATCATAGGAAGCCCAAATGCCGCGGTTTTTCCAGTTCCAGTTTGCGCTTGTGCGATAATATCACAATCCTCAGTTAAAAGTACAGGGATTGTCTGCCGCTGGATTGGAGAGGGTTGCTCAAAACCCTTTTTTTCGATGGCAGCTAACGATCGATCTGAAAGACCGAGCTGCTTAAACTCTGAAAGATGTTCCATTTACAATAGGTATATATGACCCAAACCTTTGAGTCAAGAATTAATTAAAAAACAAAACCTAATAAGCCGCTATTCTTTTACTAGGTACTTATAGTTATCCCAACTATTTAGTATTTCAATTGCTTTGAGAAAAGCATTATTTTCCTGATTAATTATCTCGAAGTATTTGCCATTGGTGAAAATCGATTGCGAAATGAGCCCTTTCAATTGCTTCTTTATCTCATTCCTTGATATTGCCAAACCGGCATCATCGCGTTTAATTTTTTGTTTTTCGGCTAGAGCAACCAATTCTTCAATCATTTGATCCGTTACAATGAACTTCTTATTATACTTATCAAACTTTGAATACTCTTTACTTAGCTGATTTCTGTTCTTATCAACCCACGATAGGTAATACTGGTTTAAGATACCCGCTCTAGCTAATCTGCCGTAATAGCTGGAGTAAGTGGTTGTATCAAGAGGTACGAATACATCTGGCATAATCCCGCCGCCGCCGTATACCATTTTTCCCTTAAGAAGTGTTTTATACTTCATCGTTTCGGGTAGCTTTATGCTATCGAGGTTAAACAATTCACCTTTGGCATAGCGATCGTTAATATCGGAGTAGTACTTTTCCATATTCCCGTTATTATAGGGTCGCTGAATTTCCCTCCCCGTTGGGGTATGATAGCGGGCAATAGTAAGTCGAATCATCGAACCATCGGGCAATGGCATTTGATTCTGAACCAAACCCTTACCAAATGATCTACGACCAACAATAATTCCCCGATCCCAATCCTGAATTGCTCCCGAAAGAATCTCACTTGCCGAAGCAGATCCTTCATCAATCAATATTACTAAACGGGTTTGTTCAAGTTCACCCCTGCTAGTCGAAATAAAGTCTTGGCGAGGACTCGTTCTTCCCTCGGTATAGACAATTAGCTTACCGTTATCCAAAAATTGATCGGCCAATTCAAAGGCGCTATTGAGAAAACCACCACCATTACCCCTAAGATCAAGGATAAGATCTTTCATTTTCTGCTTCTTTAGCTGCATAATCGCTTCGCTGAACTCTTGCTCAGTAGTCGCTGCAAATCGGCTAAGTTTGATATAGCCAATCTTACTATCTATCATATACGATGCATCAATGCTGAAAATCGGGATTTTATCGCGAGTTACGGTGAAGTCGAGTAAATCATTAACATTTTTTCTTCTTACAAGTATGGCTACTTTTGTGCCTTTTTCTCCGCGTAGATGCTTGAAAACATCGGAATTTTTCAATCCTATACCTGCAATATTCTTACCATCAATGGAAACGAACCTATCACCAGCAATTATACCAACCTTCTCTGAGGGTCCGCCAACAATGGTATTTACGACCATAAGGGTATCGTTCATAATATTAAACTCAACACCAACACCGCTAAAATTTCCTTCAAGCGGTTCATTCATTGCCTGTACTTCATCTTTAGGTATGTAAACCGAATGAGGATCAAGTTTTTCAAGGATATTAACTATTGCTTCGTCAACCATCCGGTTGGGATTAACGGTATCAACGTAATCGCTTGATATGTACTGCAAAAATCTAACAAATTTAAAAGCGCTAAAACTTGACGATTGCTGTGCTGATGCAGTTAACGCTGAAACTACAGCAAATATGAATACGGTAAATAATTTGCGAACCATTTTATAGAGTTTTATAAGCTGTTATAAAAAGAAATTGTCGATATAGTAACGAATAATTCTACCCTTTGTTTATTAAAACTACTCCCATTCAATAGTGGCAGGTGGTTTAGAGCTAACATCGTACACTACTCTATTTACACCTTTTACTTTATTGATTATATCATTTGATATTTTTGCAAGGAATTCGTAGGGTAAAGGATACCAATCGGCGGTCATCCCATCGGTTGAGGTAACCGCTCGTAATGCAATAACGAATTCATAGGTCCGTTCATCGCCCATAACACCTACTGTTTGAACAGGTAGAAGCATTGTTCCTGCCTGCCAAATCTTATCGTATAATCCGGACTCATGTAAACCCTGAATAAATATATGGTCAGCCTCCTGAAGCAACATTACTTTCTCAGGACTGACCTCTCCTAAAATTCGAATGCCTAGACCTGGTCCAGGAAATGGGTGACGACCAAGTATGTTTTGTGGTAAGCCTAACTCCTTACCAACCCTACGAACCTCATCCTTAAATAGTAAACGTAATGGTTCTACTATTTTAAGTTTCATCTTTTCGGGTAGTCCACCCACATTGTGATGTGATTTTATAGTTGCCGAAGGACCATTAACCGAAAGCGATTCAATAACATCGGGATAAATAGTACCCTGTGCAAGCCACTTAACATCAGTTATTTTATGAGCTTCTGCATCGAAAACTTCAATAAAATTCTTACCAATACTTTTTCGTTTCAGCTCAGGATCGGATATTCCTTTGAGATCTTTATGAAATTTCTGACTTGCATCAACTCCGATAACATTTAATCCAAGTGTCTTGTATGAATCCAGAACTTGAGCAAATTCATTCTTTCTTAAAAGCCCATTATCGACAAAAATGCAGGTAAGGTTTTTCCCAATAGCCCTGTGGAGCAAGAATGAAGCAACGGATGAATCGACTCCACCCGATAAGCCAAGTACAACTTTATCGTTCCCAAGTTGCTGCTTTAATAGACTAACCGCTTCTTCAACAAATGACGCAGGAGTCCAGGTTTGAGCGCATCCACAGATATCTACTATAAAATTTTTAAGAAGTTTCATCCCCTCTGAGGTATGGTAAACCTCAGGATGAAACTGAATTCCATAGGTTGTCTCACCCAAAACCTCGAATGCACCAACCTTAACCTCCTCGGTACTTGCTGTTATTTTAAAGTTTGATGGAATCGCCGTTATGGTATCACCATGTGACATCCAAACCTGAGACATATCTGGTATTCCAGCAAAAAGATTACATGATTTATCAACCACCTTAAGCATGGCCCTTCCGTATTCACGGGTATTGGATGGTTGAACATCTCCTCCATTGGTTATGGATAAAAGCTGCGCTCCATAACAAACTCCAAGAAGAGGATATTTTCCTTTTATCCCGCTCAAATCTGGTTTGGGAGCATTTTCATCACGAACCGAAAAAGGGCTACCCGATAGGATTACTCCTTTTACATTAGAATCTAAAGTGGGATAATGATTAAATGGGTAAATCTCGCAGTAAACATTTAACTCACGAACTCTACGTGCTATCAGCTGGGTATACTGAGAACCAAAATCGAGAATAAGTATCTTTTGATGCATTTATTAGAACATTTGTGGCTGCAAAGGTAGTAAATAAAATGGTTGATCGTTGTTAGTTAATCGTTGTTAGTTGTTTTTTCACTTTCCTTAACGCTTAGAGCGTTATCACTATGTTAAGAAATAGTTTCATTGATATTTTATCTAATACAGTGATAGTATGTTGTTGATCTGATAGGTACTTGATTATTTTTGTTATTTAAGTTTTTATAATAAACTACCTCGCAGCACAGCTGTCGAGGTATTGTCTGAAAATAATGATCAATCGCAGCAAAGTTGAGGGGAACCAAGTTTATGAGTTCGACGAAGCCAATAAAACCCTAGAGATCTCACAACTAAACTTGGGATCCCTGCCTACCGGCAGGCAGGAGTTCGACTAAATAATTTTGTTTCACAAAATTAAAGTCTCACTGATTTAAATAATTCGTTTCATTGGAATTTCAAAAACCATCCCATCCTCAGCTCCTATGGTATTTTCGAAAATTGCTTTTGCCTCTTCAACTAAAGGTAAAATGCTCTTATACCTTGAAGAGAAATGTCCAATAATCAACTTCTTTGCTTCCGATTTGAGCGCAATGGTTGCTGCTTGTGCAGCAGTTGAATGGCCTGTTGATTTTGCAAGTTTCTCATACTCACTTCCAAATGTTGCTTCATGGTAAAGGAGATCAACATCTTTTACTAAGTCAACAAGTTTTTCGCGATATATTGTATCGCTACAATAAGCATAAGAACGAGGTTCCGATTTGTTAAAAATCAAATCGGCATTAGGTATAATCAGTCCTTCAGCAGTTGTTAAATCGCTTCCATTTTTGATAGCACTAATCTCTGCTAACGACAAGGAATACTTTTCGATAAGCTCTTTTCGAATATTCGACAACATTCTTTTCTCACGAAACAAGAAGCCTGTTGATGGCACTCGATGCTTTAAGGGAAGTGATTCAACAGTAATTCTCTTATCAGAGTATATAACTTGATGTTTGTTGGGTTCGAGGGTATGGAATATGATTTTGAACTTTAGTTCATCAATAAAAAAGTTGATATTATATTCTAGATTTTTCTCCAACTCTTTATGAGCATAAATATGTAGGTCCGATTTTCGACCGATAAGATTCAAGGTAGATATTAACCCAATAAGACCTAAGGTATGATCGCCATGCAGGTGAGAAATAAAGATGTGGTTAATCTTCAACATCTTGATATGCATCCGTCGAAGCTGCATCTGAGTGCCCTCAGCGCAATCGATTAAAAAAAACCGCTCATGTGCATTAAGCACATGAGCGGAGGGAAATCTTGTTGAAGTAGGCAAAGCGCTACTACTTCCAAGAACTGTCACCGAAAATGTCACTTCTGACGTTCCTTTTCGGCCTTATTAATTATCTCTGTTGCTTCGGTACGTGAATAAGCAATGTTAAGCACAGTATCGAGCTGAGAGATGGTTATTAACCTCTCCACTGCATCGGTAAGACCAGTAAGTACAAAAGTACCATTGGCGTTCTTACACAACCGATTTGCAACAAGTATTGCGCTTAACCCTGACGAATCGCAGTAGCGGCAGCAGTTAAGATCCAGCACGATGTTACGTTCGCCGTTACCAGAAACCAGAACCAATTCTGATTTGAGGCTGGGAGCAATATTGGTATCAAACTTTTCTTCCAGCACTTCTATCAAAGTGCAGTTTTCCAGCTTGTCAATTTTAAATTCCATCGCTATCGGGATTAAATTGGTTCAAACTTATTTGCTGTTCTCTTCGTCTTCTTTTCTCTGAGTTTCCTCAAGTTCAGTTTTCAAAGCAGCTAGTTCACTAATATCACCCAAGGTAGTCTTTTCTAAGTTAGCTTTCAACTTTTTCACAGCTTTTTGTGTAGTTGAAGGTTTCGCTTTTTTATCAGTTTTATCTTCTGGCTTCTTCGAATCCTCGAAAACTCTACTGTGTGAAAGGATTATACGCTTAGCTGCTTTGTTGAATTCAATTACCTTGAACGATAATTTTTCTTCAACCTTGGCAGTTGATCCGTCTTCTTTGATAAGGTGTTTTGGAGTTACAAAACCTTCAACACCGTATGGAAGAGCAACTACAGCACCCTTATCGAAAATATCGATAATTGTTCCT
>JAYTVX010000241.1:0-6733 GCA_043743775.1 Bacteroidales bacterium
TCTTGATTCCTTACGGTCGAAGTAATTTGTTGGATCGAAATTTTTTACCTGACAGGCAAACTTTGTTTTAAATTTTGATGCATCGAAACTGGTGATAAGTTCAGATCCGCTTACCCCTTGCTCAAGGTTGTTCCAAAATTCCTGGATATTATTCCCAATTGGATTTATTGTGCCAAGTCCGGTAACAACTACACGCTTTAGTTCCATATGCTTTTAAAATAAGTTTAAATGCCTGTTTTGGTTAAATGATTTTACTTGTTGTGGGTTTCGATGTACTTAATTGCGTCACCTACGGTGCCAATTTTTTCAGCCTCATCGTCAGGAATTGAAAGGTTAAATTCTTTTTCGAATTCCATGATTAGCTCAACGGTGTCGAGTGAATCAGCACCCAAATCGTTTGTGAAGCTAGCTTCAGGGGTTACCTCGTTTTCATCAACTCCAAGCTTATCAACGATAATCGCTTTAATTCTGGTTGCAATATCCGACATAGTGTTTAAAATTTGGTTAATAAATACTTTAGAAAATTTTTGCAAAGAAAAGAACATTTAACCAAACTAAAAAGTTAAAAGTAATTTTCTGGGGCAAAAGTAATTTTTTTGTTTCTATTTTTGATGCCGTAAAACACTTTTTTTTACTTTTTATATTTCAGTACACATCTAAATATCATAAAATGAACAAAATAGCGATCTTTGCATCGGGCTCAGGAAGTAATGCCGAGAACATAGTAAACTTTTTTAAACTTAGCGAAGTAGCCAGAGTAGTTCTTATTTTATCGGATAATAAAGATGCCTATGTATTTGAAAGAGCCCGTAAAATCGATGTTCCATCTCAATATTTTCAACCTGACGACTTAAAAAACGGAAAAGTACTTGAAACTTTACTGAATCATCAAATTGATTTTATCGTGCTTGCGGGTTACCTTAAACTTTTTCCGCAATCAATTATTGAAGAATTCCCGCACAGGATTGTCAATATTCATCCTGCATTGCTACCAAAATTTGGTGGAAAGGGGATGTATGGCGATAGAGTTCACCAAGCGGTAATTGAGTCAGGCGATAGAGAAAGCGGCATCACCATTCACTTCGTTAATAAGAACTACGACGATGGAGCGATTGTTTTTCAGGCAAAATGCCCTGTCTTACCCGATGATAAGCCAGAAACCTTAGCACAGAGGATTCATCAACTGGAATACGAATTCTTTCCTAAAATCATTGCAAGCCTATTGAAATAAGTCAGAACATCAATCACCTAAACGATTCCATAGAAGAGACAGGAAAAACTGGTGTTAAAGGAATACTGTCCAACCTTAGCTGCAAACCTTTTACGAAAGCCAAATAGGATTCCATCAGCTCTTTTTTAATTGGTTCTACAGGAGGGGCTTTAACCTTTAATGGGTCGACAGGTTGCCCGTTCATCCAGAAACGTAGATCGAGGTGGGGTCCGGTGGCGTAACCAGTATGCCCCACATAACCTATTATTTGACCCTGTTTAACGCGAACTCCGCTCGATATCCCAGCACCAAATCGCGATAGATGGCAATAGCCAGTGGCGTAAACACTATTATGTCTGATTTTAAGGTAATTGCCCGATGCCCCATTATAACTCTTTTCAGCAATAAATCCATCGCCAATGGCCATGATAGGCGTACCTTCAGGTGCCGCATAATCAACACCAGTATGTGGACGGAAAATTTTTAGAATTGGGTGGAAACGACTTCCGGAGTATCTTGATGAAATTCGTGAGAAATGAAGCGGAGCTTTAAGGAACGATTTTCGCAAAGAGTTGCCCTTTTCGTCCCAATAGCTGGCTGAGGAA
Source organism: Bacteroidales bacterium (assembly GCA_043743775.1). Taxonomy (GTDB): domain Bacteria; phylum Bacteroidota; class Bacteroidia; order Bacteroidales; family Tenuifilaceae; genus UBA8529. The sequence continues at coordinate 1,816 of JAYTVX010000241.1, forward strand.
TCCTGAGAAAAGAGGTAAGCATTAAACTTTTCACCTCGATGCTCAAACCAAGCAGCATAGATTGTTCCAATATCTACCGATTTATTATCAACATAACGTTCATCGTAAATCACTTTAAATTTATCACCCTTTTGTAGCCCGAAGAAATCGACCGTCCAAGCAAAAATATCGGACATTTTAAGCGCTAAATCTGGGTTTAGGTCAAGCTGGTAGATTGTTTCCCATAATGAGTTTGAGATTGTTGCCTCATTTAACCGTCTTACCAGTGTAACGTGCTTTTGGGAGTTTAGTATTGTAAGTGAATCCTTGAAGCTGAAAACAACAAAATCAATAGGCGATTTTTCATAAACAAGATATTCCAGTTTGGGGATACTATCCTGGTTTATAAAGGCTTTGTAAGTATTACCTGCTCTTACCTGTCTTAAATCAAATTTTCCTTTTGTCGAAATCGGTAAGTTATTTATCACATCAGTTTTAGCATTCAAACTCTTAAGTAATTCACCTAGGGTCTGATTTGCCCTAATTCGGCCAGTTACAACCGTAAACGAATCGACAGGAATGCCATATTCGCAGATAGGTTTCGATGTTATTTTCTCGATTAAATTTTTTCTTTCTTTTGAGATACTTGGAGTTAATAATTTCCAGATGATTATTGAAGCAACTATTAAAAGAACGAATATCAGAATGAGATAATAATACTTTTGTTTCATTAAATGGTCTATTTATGATAAGAGATTATGAGAACATTTTGGGAGATGGAAAAATGGAATAAAGGGTCAATATTCATTAAATACTTCCAATATTGACTTCGTTGAGTTCCGATGCGCTCCAGCTCTATTCTTCCACTATTCCAATTATTGGGTTAAATAAATTGTAGATAATTAAGCATTTAAAAGATAAATTGACTAGAGATCTTCTATGATCTGATCCTTTCAAATCCTTTACCAAATACACCCATTACGCTGGCCACAGAAATAAACGCATCGGGATCGATCTCTTTAATTACCCGGTAAACATCATTGGCTTCAAACTTACGAACCATGGTGATGAGTACTTTCTGATCCTCCTTGCTGTACCAACCTTTACCATCGATAAGTGTGACACCACGACCGAGCTGCTCAGTAATCTTATCAGCAATTTCGATATACTTCTTTGAGAAGATGAATATTTGAACCGATTGCTTGCTCCCTGAAAGAACCGCATCAATAGCATATGCTGTAACAGCCATTGAAACATAACCGTAAACGATGGTTTCGATACGATTCACCGGGCTCATATCGAGTAGCACAAAGAATGATGATCCGATGATAAATACATCACAAGCCAGTATTACTCTTCCCGGGCTTATATTTCGGTACTTGTTGATTATCATTGCTATGATATCGGTACCGCCAGTGCTTCCTCCCTGTGTGAATATTATTCCCAATCCCACACCGGCTAATCCACCACCGATGAGCGCAGACAAAAACCGATCGTTTACCACAGGTTGCTTAATTAACGATTGCATCAATCCTAATAAAAATGCACCTGCAAGAACACCAATTATAGTTTTTATCCCAAAATTTGCCCCGAGCATCTTTATTGCCAGAAGAATCAGCCCAACATTGATTAGGAGGTATGTATAACCCATCGGAATGCCAGTAGAGTAAAATACCAGCGCACCGATACCGGAAACCCCACCACCGGTAATTTTATGGGGTAAAAGGAATGCTGTCCACGATAAAGCGTATAGGAATAATCCGAATACGATTATTGTATAGGCTCGGGCGTTCTTGAGGATCAGTTTAGTTGTCATACCTTTTTTGGTTGATATGTGAAGGTTAATAGTTGACAGATAGGCTAAATCAACTATCAACGAACAACAAAATTATACTACAATATTTACTATCTTATTCGGAACAATAATCACTTTTCGGGGCTGCTTGCCCTCTAAATATTTTTGCGTGTTTTCATTATCAAATATAATCTTTTCCACTTCAGTCTGAGAAAGATTTAATGGAATATCCAGCGTAAATCTTGTTTTACCATTGAATGATACGGGGCAAGTAAAAGTACTCTCAACAAGATATTCCTCGTTATGCTTTGGCCATTTAGCATCGAAAATGGTTTCATTATGACCAAGTAACGACCAAAGCTCCTCAGCGATATGCGGAGCGTAAGGAGCCAATATAATCGTAAGAGGCTCAAGGATAGCTCGTTTATTGCATTTCAGATCAGTGAGCTCATTTACGCAAACCATGAATGTTGAAACCCCAGTGTTAAAGCTGAATTTTTCAATATCGTCGGAAACCTTCTTTATGGTTTTATGAAGAACCTTAAGATCCTCTTTCGATGGATTTTCATCGCTAATGTAGGCTTGATTGCTCTTATCGTGGTAAAGCCTCCAAAGACGACGGAAGAATTTATGTACCCCATCGATGCCATTTGTATCCCAAGGTTTTGATTGCTCCAATGGACCGAGAAACATCTCGTACATGCGAAGCGTATCAGCACCATACTTTTCAACAATAATATCAGGATTTACTACATTCCACATGCTCTTGCTCATCTTCTCAACAGCCCATCCACAAACATATTTCCCATTCTCAAGGACGAATTCTGCATCCTTGAATTCAGGTCTCCACTCTCGGAATTTATCAGTATCGAGCACATCGTTTTCAACGATATTCACATCGACATGAATTTGCGTAAATTCATATTTCTCTCGCAGGTTATAAGAAACGTAGGTGTTCGTATTTTTTACACGATAAACAAAGTTCGAACGACCCTGAATCATCCCTTGATTGACCAACTTCTTGAAGGGTTCATTTTTACAAACGTAACCCAAGTCGAACAAGAATTTATTCCAGAACCTAGAGTAAACCAAATGTCCAACGGCATGCTCGGTACCTCCGATGTATAGGTCAACATTCTCCCAGTACTCATTGGCCTCTTTCGAAACCAAATCTTTATCGTTATGTGGATCCATATAGCGATGGTAATAGGCTGAAGATCCTGCAAAACCGGGCATTGTGCTCATTTCGTAAGAAAATCCTTCTGAAGTATGCCAGCTCTTTGCTCGACCAAGGGGTGGTTCACCCTTTTCGGTTGGTAGATATGCATCAATTTCTGGAAGTTCTAAGGGTAGTTTATTCTCTTCGAGAGGGTAGGGGATTCCTTCCTTGTAGTAGATTGGGAATGGTTCACCCCAGTAACGTTGACGGCTAAAGATAGCATCGCGTAAGCGGAAGTTCACCTTACGTCTACCGAGCCCACGAGCCTCAATCACATCGTTTATCTTTGAAATAGCTTCTTTCACTTCCAACCCGTTGATCACTCCGCTATTTATAACAATCCCATCTTTAGCATCGTAAGATTCTAGCCATGATGCCGTTGATGATGGCTCGTCACCTGATTTAATAACAGTTTGTATAATCGGGAGGTTAAAGGTGCGTGCAAAAATGAAGTCACGACTATCGTGTGCGGGTACTGCCATGATTGCTCCAGTTCCGTAACCGGCTAAGACATATTCGCTTATCCAAATAGGTATGCGTTCGTTGGTGAAAGGATTTATAGCATAGCTACCTGAGAACTGACCTGTAACCCTTTTGGTATCGGCAATTCGTTCGCGTTCTGTTCTGTTTTTAACTTCATTTATGTAATTATCAACGGCTTCGCGATGCTCTGGGGTTGTAAGCTCATTCGTCAATTCACTTTCGGGAGCAAGCACCATAAAGGTTGCTCCGTATATTGTATCGGGACGGGTGGTAAAGACAAGTATTCTCTGTTCGCTACCATCAATCTTAAAGTAGACCTCAGCACCCTCGGAGCGCCCAATCCAGTTGCGCTGAATCTCCTTTAAGGAGTCTGACCATTCAAGGGTGTCAAGATCGCTTAGTAAACGCTGAGCGTAGGAAGATATTCTTAAGCACCACTGCCTCATCTTGCGTTGCTCAACGGGGTGGCCTCCACGAACCGAAAATCCCTCCTTTACCTCATCGTTAGCCAGAACGGTGCCTAAAGCAGGACACCAGTTCACCATGATATCGGCAAGGTAGGCTAAACGGTAAGCGAGTAGAGTTTCTTGTTGATCCTTTTCGCTCATCCCTTTCCATTCCGAAGCTGAGAAATTACGAATATCGCTACACGATGCATTTATCTTGTTATTCCCGTTTTTTTCGAATTCAACAATCAACGCTTCAATAGGCTCAGCTTTCTGAGTATTGTTGTTGTACCAATGCTTGAACATCTTAATAAACGCCCACTGTGTCCATTTGTAGTACTTAGGATCACAGGTACGCACCTCGCGATCCCAGTCATAGCTGAAACCTATTTTATCGAGCTGCTCGCGGTAACGCTTTATGTTATTCTCAGCGGTTATTGCTGGATGCTGGCCTGTTTGAATGGCATATTGTTCGGCGGGTAAGCCAAAAGCATCATAGCCCATTGGGTGTAACACATTAAATCCTTGAAGCCGTTTATGTCTTGAGTATATATCCGAAGCGATATATCCTAGTGGATGTCCAACATGTAGCCCGGCACCTGATGGGTAGGGGAACATATCGAGCACATAGAATTTAGGCTTACTTTGATCAACTTCTACTTTATACGTTTTATTCTTTTTCCAGAAAGCTTGCCACTTCTTCTCTATCTCATTGAAATTATAGTCCATAAAGCATTGAATTTGTTCAGGTTAATGATCCTAAGGAGAACGCCTCTGCTAACAGCAGATCGATTCAGCGGGCAAAGATAATGTATAATGTATAATGAAGAATGAAAAATTGATAATGAAAAGTGAAAAGTTAGAGGTGAGATTCGAAGCGATGATTACAAAATAGTTAAACAGATTGTGCTGTAATACAACCAATGTTTCCTAAGCTGATAACGATTTAGCCAATTAAATAAGATCCTCTAGTGGTCAAGTAGTGGCAGAAAGATA
>JAYTVX010000242.1:0-3667 GCA_043743775.1 Bacteroidales bacterium
ATATTCCAAGGCTTTTTCTAAATGATTAGTCATTTGACAAACTAATCCTAGATTGCTTATACAACCCGCTATTCCAATATAGTAGTTCTCCTTTTTGTATATAGCTAATGCTTTCTCATAATTTTCTTGAGCTTTGGAAAACTCATTCATGAAATAGTAGATATTCCCTTGACTCTTCAGGCAGTTTGCATATCCAATTCTATTTCCAATTTGTTGATAAATCTTACTTGACTCAATCCAGTATTTAAGTGAAGTTTCATACTTCGCATCAAGAGTATAGGGTACTGCTAATGTGAATAAGGCATCGGCCTCTCCTGTTTTATATCCAATTTTTTTGGATTCATCAATACAGGAACTAAGTAACCTAATACATTCCTTGGGATTATTGTAGGTCAACTCTTTTGCATAGCTTATTGTAGCGTGAATTCTAGCCGAATCGGATGTTGCATTATCAATAAGTGACTTTAAAGAGTCAATTACTGATGTTTGAGCCCATGCACTTTGAATGAATAAAAGGAATATGAAAAATGGTAATAAAATCCTTCGCATTATCGATTTATTTATTTCAAAGATATACAAAGGGGATTCTTAAAATAAATGTTTAATAGCATTTTAAGAAAAACATTAAAACAGCTAAACCACTTCAACCACTTAGTGTCATAGGGCTATATTAAATCAGTGCGATTTTAATCTTATATACCAAAATTATTTAGTTGAGCACTATCCTACTGGCAGGTAGGGATATCTAGTGTAATATTCCTCGCAGTTTTGCTGCGATTGTTAAATATTTTCAGACAATACCTCGACACTTAAACAGTGAGGTAGTTTATATTATATCGAATTTATCTATCAAAAAAGTAATTTAAAATTTAATAGGCGATGATTAAAAGTTACCTGCAGGCTGCATCTCGATTTTTATTTAAACGAAGAGGCTTCACTGCGATTAATATCCTTGGTTTATCGATTGGGATTACAGCATGTTTACTGATTAGCTGGTATGTTAGGTATCATAATGCCTACGACAGCCAAATTCCAGATTCTGGAAGAGTATATCGTGTTCTTTATCAAAGATGGTCAGAGGCAGGGGATAGGGTTCGTTTTGCATCAGCATCACCTACTATTGGTCCAGCATTAAAGCAAAACTTTCCTGAAATTCAGGAATTTGGTCGGGCGTATAAGATTGAAGGGGTTTTCTTCAATAAAGAGATCTTCTTTGAGGAAACTGGAGCGTTTTATGGAGAATCTTCCACCCTTAAAATCTTAGGATTTGACTTTTTAAAAGGAAACCCTGATAGCTGTCTCGATGCACCCTGTAAAGTGGCTATTTCAGAGTCGATCGCAAAGAAATATTTTGGGGATGAGAATCCTATCGGTAAAAGCTTGAGTTTTAACAAAACAACGGAACTTGAGGTGACTGCTGTTTTTAAGGATCGTTCTCAGAATTTACACTTTAAACCCAATATCATAGTTTCACTTGCAACCTGGATTGAGGTTAATCCAAAATTATTCACCGAAGGTTGGTTCAATAGCGGTTTCTACACCTACGCTAAGCTTAAAGAAGGCGTGAATCCTAAAGAGGTTAATAAGAAAATAGCTGCTTTTATCGATAAGGAATTGGGCGAAACCCTGAAACAGTATAAGATGGGAATGGGGTTTGAGCTGCAACCAGTTCTTGATATCCATCTTACCTCTCATTTTATGCATGAGATTGAACCCAATGGTGATAAATCATCCATCAATCTTCTTGAAATTGTTGCATGGTTTATTTTGATCATCGCTTGGGTAAACTTTTTTAATTTAACTACCATATCATCTATCAAAAGGATAAAGGAGATTGGGGTTAGAAAGGTAAATGGGGCAACTCGCCGAAATTTGATAATGCAGTTCTTAATGGAATCGGCATTAATCAATGGTGTTGCAATAGTATTTGCTTTGCTATTCTTTGAGCTATCAAAACCTATTTTTGCTAATCTAGCAGGTTTGCCAAGTGTAAATCTGTTTTTAGAGAAATGGTTTTTATACACGATACTTTTAGCGTTTGTTATTGGTACTTTATCCGCAGGGATTTATTCTGTAACGGGGATCGCATCATCAACCCTTGTTAATGTATTGAAGGGAGCAACCATGGGGATATCACGAAAAAGTACCCTGAAGAAATTCTTGGTTACTTTTCAGTTTACTATCGCTATTGCTCTAATTGCTGGTACAATGGGTATTTACATGCAATATCAATTTATTAAGCAACGCGATTTGGGTTTTAATAAGGATAACATGTTGGTCATTAAGGCTCCTGTGGTAGGCGATACTTCGTTGATTCGAAAGTTTTGGGTATTTGAGCAGGAAGTAAAAAATAGTACAACGATTGATGGGATTACTTTTTCGTCAATAATTCCGGGTAAGCCTAACATGTTCAATCGTAGTGGTATTTACCGAGTAGGAGATGATCCGAATAGTTCGAAGAGCTATAGGATAACCGAGGCTGATAACCATTTCTTCGATGTTTTTGGATTACGTATTATTGCGGGCTCAGGTTTTACAGGTATTCCTGTAAATGATAAAAAACTTGTTGTTCTTAATCAAAATGCTGTGTTCTTAATGGGGTTTAAAACGGTTGAGGATGCGGTTGGAAAAGAAATTGCAATGGATAACCTTACCTTTAGGATTACTGGAGTGGTTGTCGACTTTTTTCAGCAGTCGCCCAAAGAGGTCATCGAACCACAAATTTTTAAGTACCCTAGGCGATTTCAAGGTTACTTTACTATCAACTATGGCGGGAATAAAGAGGGTCTGATAATTCCTTCGATTGAGCAGAGATATAAAACGTTATTCCCCAATAATCCATTCGAATACTTCTACCTAAATCAGTTCTACGATAAGCAATTTCAGTACGAGAAGCGCTTCGGGGCAGTATTTGGGCTTTTTTCTGTGCTGTCATTACTCATAACGGTTTTAGGACTTCTTGGGTTATCGGCCTATACAGCAGAAATGCGCAGGAAGGAGATAGGAATACGAAAGGTTCTTGGCGCATCTGTAACCTCAATATTACAGATGTTATACAAGGAATACTTAATATTGTTGGTAATTGCTAGCGTGATCTCATTACCAGTAGTTGGCTATTTCTTGAATAAATGGCTAACCTCATTTGCTCTAAAGATGAGCATATCGATTTGGATTTTTATTGTTCCAGTATTAGTTGTAGCCATTTTATCGGTAGTTACCATTGGTATTCAGTCTATTAAAACAGCTGCTCAAAACCCTGCGAAAACAATTAAGTATGAGTGATTTTTTGTTTACGGAATGCAGGGAATCTGTATTTTTGTAAATAAAAGATGAGCGAAAAGCAGTACGATCCACGAATGCATACAGCCGAGCATATTCTTAACCAGACCATGGTGAGGATGTTCGGCTGTGGTCGTTCGTTCAATAGCCATATCGAGAGCAAAAAATCGAAATGTGATTATCGGATTGCAAGAGAGTTAACTTCATCGGAGATATTGGAGATAGAAGCAAGGGTGAATGGCATTATCAACTCAAATTTTGATATTACAGAGGATTTCATCACCAAATCGCATGCCGCCGATTTTCTTGATTTGACCAAACTACCAGCTGATGCTCCCGATGAAATCAGGGTGGTTCGAGTTGGCGATTATGATGCCTGTGCTTGCAT
>JAYTVX010000243.1:0-20226 GCA_043743775.1 Bacteroidales bacterium
TTTAAAAAAGGAATAAGTTACGATAAAGCAATATCAATGGCAATAGCCTTTGTAATTATCCTTCTTAGGGAGATTAATTACTTTACCCTTTCAGAATAATCTCTTGTACGGGTATCAATCTTAATTTTATCTCCGATATTGATGAATAAAGGTACCTGAATGATTGCTCCCGTTTCAACGGTTGCAGGTTTTAAGGCAGTTGATGAAGCGGTATCTCCTCTTAGACCGGGTTCAGTGTAAGTAACCTTCATCTCAACAAATGGAGGGAGTTCGCACGAAAGAATGCGCTCTTCTTCAGCATGTATCATCATTTCTACATACTGTCCATCCATATAAAGATCATGATTATCAACTTGTTCCTCTTGTAGTGCAAATTGTTCAAATGTTTCCTGGTGCATAAAATGGTACCCAAGATCATCTTTATATAAGAATTGATAAGGTCTGCGTTCAATACGAACCTGATTAATCTTTACGCCAGCGTTAAAGGTGTTTTCGATTACTTTTCCAGTTTCGAGATTTTTGAGCTTCGTTCGAACAAAAGCGCCTCCTTTACCTGGCTTAACGTGTTGAAATTGTACAATTGTATAAAGCTTCCCGTTAAACTCCATACACATCCCATTTTTAAAATCTGCGGTAGTTGCCATAAATTTATTTGAGTAAAAATTTTGTGCAAAAATAGTAAATCAATGAATATCTAAAGCTTAATTGTTTAGAAGTCTTTGATATTTATCAAAATAAAAATTGAAAGCGATTAATTGATGTCGTTGTTTGTTCTGAAAAAGGCAATTGTATTAGAATTATTCTTTTGGAAATTGCCGATCTACTTGCTGATTTTTTATAAAACATTTTACAGAAAGCGAATCGATATAAGTGGAGTTAATTTTTAATAGAAATAAAAAAGTAGAATGAAAAGAAAGGAATTCGACAAGCTACTTAAACGCTAATGGATAAAGTAATCCTTGATATTCAGTTAAATCACAATAAACCGAACCAATAAAGATGTCAAACTTAATTCTGATTGGGATGAAATTAGTATCGTTTGAGAACCAGATGGTCATATCGTCCTTCGACTTAAAAACTCTACCAGTTAGAACCTCTGGCATAAATTTCATGCATTCAATTTTACCAAATTCGGTGCGAACCATTTCATAGCCCTTAAAACGAATGATTAATGAAAAATTTTCGTCGGTGAAGTATGTGTCAACAATAAAGCGTTCATCCTGTTTGGGTTTTCTATCGATCATGATGCTTCGTAAATAGTAAACCGATGAAAGTATATCCTGACACCCTTTAACAACAACAACCTTCCCTGATTTTGAGCTATTGCATATCGAGGAATCTTTCCTTGACAAATGATCAAACGTTTGCGTACTGAAGTGCTTATAGCGATTTTCGTGAATGTCTCGAATCGATTTTAGTGGCCAGTTTGTTTGAATATCGGTAAAACTTTGGTAAGTGTCATCCACCAAATAAAGTGAGCTGGCAAGCCCTACCGTTTTCCCGTTCAGGTATAAATTATTGACCGTTTTTCCCTCATATACAGCATCTCTAACCGCCAAAATAGCCTCTCCTCCACGGATAAATCCATAGTGAATCTCATATTTTAGTCGCTCCCCTGCGGTAAATGATTTTTTCTGCTGTGCTGAGATATTGCTGAAAAAAATGAGCAGTGCAATTGCAATAATAGAACGTTTTACAGTTAGCGAAGAAAAAATCATAGGCCGATTTATTTATTATTGCAGATCTGGAATAACTTTCTTACGAGACTGAGTTGCAACAAAATCTTTGAGGTAATAGGGTTCAAAATAGGCAACATCTTCAAATGTATGATTGGTTAGCGATTTGATTGCTAAAGGGATCATATACTGAGCCGAAGGCGAGAAATCATCAACAAAAAAGGCATTAGGATGATTAATAACCTCCCGACATTTTATTGCGCCATTACCAAAGAATAGAATTCTTTTTCCCTCCAGATTTGTTTTGAATGTTGATTCATCGACCACTAGCGCTTCTATTTCTTTTATTTTCCTAAAATTCCTATCGTATAAAGCGGTATAAACTTCCATTCTTCGGGCATCAATCATTGGGCAAAGATAATCTATCCCTTCTTTATCAATAATAGATTTGTACAATAGGTCTGCCCCTTGAATCATTGAATTGAGACTGCATATAGAAATTAAAGGTTTTTCGGCAGCATAGCATATTCCCTTTGCTGCCGAAACCCCAATTCTTAATCCGGTGTAGGAACCAGGGCCCTTGCTTATAACAATTGCATCAAGTTGCGCAATGCCGATTCCTGTTTCTTTAACCAATTGATCGATGAAAACGGTAAGCTGGGCCGCGTGCGCTTTTTCATCGGCACTCTCCTTTAATCCAACTACTTTTCCGTCAATAGCAATCGCTATTGAGCATACATTTGTACCCGATTCAATTAGTAGAATTTTGTTCATTTATGAATTACTTTTTGCTCTCGTCTTTAAAAAGTTTTTCTTTCGCAACCTTTTTAATGAGTTTCCCATCTTTTAATTTCCTCGAAATAGCACTAAAAGGGGCAGAGATAATATCTTCATTGCCAGTTAATCCTTCTTTAATCTCAATAAAGGTGTTATCCTGAATTCCCGTTTTAACGACAATCATTTTTGCGGAATCGCCCTTTGCTATAAAGACAATTTCTTTTAGTTCGCTTGGTTTAACTGTAGGAGTATTCTGGTTTAACGGCTGATTTTCTTTTACTTCTGTTAGACCTGCGGCAGCATTGTTATTCAACGAGTCCGATCGTGTCGTAACAGCCTGAATAGGAACTGTTAGGATATTATACTTGGTTTGTGTTCGAATATCAACGGTTGTTGACATTCCTGGTCGGAAAGGGCTTGGATTCTTACTGCTAATCAAATCTTTATAGGAATTTTCAAGCAGAAGAATTCTTACTTCAAAGCTGGTAACCTGATCGGATGATGCTCCCTGAACACTTGCCGAATTCGCGATTTGCGTCACAACCCCTTTAAATTTACGATCCAGGTAGGCATCAACCTCAATAAATGCGGTGTCGTTCATCTTTACGCGAACGATATCGTTCTCATTCACATCTACTCGAGTTTCCATGCGGCTTAGATCGGCAATGCGGAGAATTTCGGTTCCCGCATACTGTGCGGTACCCACAACACGTTCACCAAGTTCAACATTAAGCTTTGAGATCGTTCCGCCCATTGGGGCGTATATTGTTGTTTTGCGAAGATTTTCTTCAGATTCTTTTAGCGAAGCCTGTGAACTTTCAACCTCAAACATTGCTCCTTTTACGCTCGATTGGGCTACATCAAAATTGGTTTTGGCGGTTTCAAAGTCAGATTCCGAAATCGCTTTTTGGCTATATAACTGCTTGCTACGATTAAATGCTAATTCGCTTTGCGCCTGCTGTGCTTGCGCTTGAGTTAATCGGGCTTTTGAAGAGTTAACGGCAGCAATTGCTCTTTCCTTGTACGAAAGATATGTGTCGGGTTTAATCCGGCAGAGCACGGTTCCTGCGTCAACGTGTTCCCCCTCCTTAATATTAAGTTCTATAATCTCGCCTGAAACCTCAGGGCTTATTTTAACTTCAACCTCTGGCTGAACTTTACCATTTGCTGTTATACTTTCGGTAATTGTTCTTTTCATTGGTTTTTCAATCGAAACTTCAAGGGTTTCAGGTTTACCAAACCAACCAGCTTTTTTACCAATGATTACAAATACAATAAGGATAATTACAACTCCTACTAAGTATTTAAGGGTATTTTTCTTTTTCATGTGGAATAATATTATTAATAATTATAAACTTAATGGAATTCCTTTGTAGAATTCAAGAATTTTGGATTTAAAAATCAACTCGTATTTGGCTTGTAAAAGATCGGTTTCGGCTTTCGAAAGCTTTGTTTTTGCGGTTGTATAGTCAACCGAAGTAACCATGCCAACAGTAAATTTCTGCTCGGAGTATCTAAAGGCTTCGGTTAGCGCAATAAGGCTTTTTTGGGAAGCTTTAAATTTCTTTTTTGCAGCCAAAGCATCGGTGTATGCTTGTTGAATTTCTTTGTATAATACATTTTTTTCATTTTCTAAACTAAGGCGATTCCTATCCAATGAAATTTTTGCAGTTGATATTCCATTTCGAACCTGCCAGCCATTAAAAATGGGAATGGCTAAGTTAAAACCAAAGGTAAAGCTAGCTTTATCTTTCAATTGATTGAAAAGAGCTGGGTCTTTATATAAAACACTTTCAGGTATACCATCGGTTGGATTTGGATCATAATAGTAATCTTTTAAAAATTTCTGAGCCCGAGAACTATAGCTACCATTTAGCGTTAACGTTGGATATTGATAGGCTTTAGCAATTTTTAAACCTTTTTCAGCATAAGAAACCCTATAATTAGCACCTAAGATTTGTGGCATAGATAAAAGTGCAGTTTGAAAAACATCATTGGTTGATAATGAAACAATTCTATCCTCAAAACCATCTCCTATTAGTGGTTTTTGAATTTTAAATCCCTCTGGGGACTTGATTTCGAGAAGTTGAGTGATATTTAAATTAGCAATATCAAGTTGATTTTGTGCATTAACTAATTGAACCTCGTCTGAGGCCAACTGCGCTTCTATTTCAAGAAGATTCCCTTCTGGAAGACTACCTGCTTTAACCAGTACATTTGTTCTTTCAACTTGCATTTTTGACAGATCAACCTGCTGTGTAGCGGAGGCGACCAAGTCTTCGCTGAATAAAATTTGTAAGTAAGCAGATGCAACATTAAGCGCTACATTATTTTTAATTTTTTCAACATCACTAGTTGATGCTAAAAGATCTAGCTTGTTTTGTTGTATTGAAGATATTTTCTGAAACCCATCAAACAGGGTAAGCGAAGAGCTTAATGACGCATAAGTATTTGCCATATCATTCGAAACGGAGTTTTGATCAGTAACCGCTCTCCCATATGTGTAAGATTGATTCGCCGAAGCATTTAAGTTAGGAAGAACTACCATTTTAGATTGGAACAGTTTTCCTTCGCTCATCTTAACGTTTAGTGCCTGCTGCTTAATCTGAATATTGTTGTCGAAAGCATACTTAATGCATTTTTCCAACGACCATTCTTCCTGCGCCATAACCTTGAATACAGATAGGAGAAACAGCAGAGAAATCAATATAAAATACTTTTTTTGCATAGCTTAATTATAATTGGTTATGAATGATTTTTTAAAATTTAACCTCCGAAATTAGCTGATTATTTTCAAATTGAATAATTAAAGAAAGTTAATAAATAAAAAACTTTGGTGAGTAAAGATTATTAAAACCTAAAAAGGATGATAATGGCTACCTTATCGATATTCAGGGTATAAAAAAAAGGTAGTCCCAAATTTTGGAACTACCTTTTTAATAAACGTACAAATCTACTGTTTTGTATAAGTTATTTTTTCTGATCCAGGATAACCTGTCACGGATTCTGTTACAACAAGTTTTGTTGATGTTAACTCTTCAACTTTCATTTTAATTTCAACAAGAAAAGTATACTTAATAACCTGGTTTTCAAAAGTGTAATTTAAAGTTATTATTGGTGACTCACCAAATCCAATTTTTGTATCTGTAAAAACAATATATGGATCATCTTCCGCGTCTGGAGCGGGATTAACTTGTTTCCAAGTTCCAATTAGCTGGTCTTTTGTATAAGTTGGTGTACTGTCATCTTTCTTACAGCTTGCAAAGGCAATTATAATTACGAAGCAAAAAAGTAGTGTTTTTTTCATTTTAGGTTTTTTAAGGGTTATTCACTATTACAAAACTAATGAAAAAGGAATAAGCTGCTAGTTGGATGGAATTTAAGTCAGCGTGTTTAAAAACAGATTATAACAAAACCATCTATAAATGAATGGAATAAAGACGGTTTATGATTGTTTTTGTTGTCCTACTAGAAGAAACTTAAGAATTGTTTAATATATTTCTGGAATCAGATCTTTATAAGTCAGGCGCAATATTGCTTTTTTGTAAAAAGGGTAAACATTATTCTATAGAGTATGAAAGTTATAGTAGTTTTTAGTCTTTTGACTTACAAGCAAAAAGTATTTTATTTTACTCTGCTTTGTTTTTCGGCATGCCTTTATATATATTATTAGTCTGCAGCCAAAAGGGTTTTTGTTTTTAGCGAAGGCCGTTAAAATTAATTCGCCAAAAGTTTTCCCTCCAGCGTCCCCCGAAAACAACAAACCCTCTCTAAATTTTTCATTTAAAGAGGGTTTTGAATTGTTCTGGTTGACCTACAAGGATTCGAACCTTGACTAACAGAACCAAAATCTGTAGTGCTACCATTACACCATAGGTCAATCCTGTTTATCGCCCGAAAAAGGCAGGGCAAAAGTAATATAAATTTACCTTGTTCCAAATATTTGAGAAAAAAATCTAAATATCAAACACATTATTTTCCGATTTTTTTTAAAAGCAATAATCAACAGCGTTAAACATGGCTTTAAAAAAGAACTCCCTGTTTTTCAATAGGGAGTTCTTTAATAATATATATTGCATTAACCAAACCAACAACCTATTATTTCTCAAGTTCCTTTAAAACCTTTTCTTTCATAATCCATTTCCTATCAACCATTTCGTTTGGCCAGTAATTAGAGGTTGGTTGATGTGGATTCATTAAATCCTCCATTGAATCATCGATATAAATTTTGTAGTTCTCCGGAATTCGGAGGGTTATAGAAAGTTCCTGCAATTTCCATTTTTCTCCAACGGGGAGAGTAAAGTATGAATCAAAGAATATTGTAGAGTCTTTTAAGGTGTAATTATACTTAATGCTTTTTGCGTTCAGCTCAGCAGAGATATTGGTTCCTCCTCTTGCTCTTCTAACTAGTTCAATAACTGGATACTCCTTATCGCTCTTCTCTATTGTTATGCTTGGTCGCCCGGTAATAAACGATTTACCATTAACCTTCGCAATAGAGTATTCATCAATCGCAATAACGTTTGTTGATGAGTCGAATAGACTATCGGATTTATCGATAGCTTGTATATGAAGAGTTCCCCCTTTTTGAATTTTTGGCGATAGGGTAAATGTTTCGTTTACATGTTTTCGAATGGTGAAACTTTTTGCTTGATAGTAGATGGCAAAAGCGAGAACAACGATAGAAAATACCCACACCATTGCTGCCATCAACCCGATCAACCCATCGCGTGCCTTGAACCGGAAAAGAATTCTGATTCCAAGATAAAGAAGCACAAATAATGGAATTGCAATTACTAAGAAGATAGGAATCGTTAACCAAATGCTCGAGCTGAATTCAAACATCGATGTAATAACTTCACCAAGAGGAATCCCTTGTATCATTGGGAATACTCCATGAAAAATTAACCCACCGAAGAATATAACATTGATTACAGCAAATAAAGCGATTAGCATAGTTACAATGAGAACAACTGCAACTACAATTGCTATAATCTTTACAATAATTAGCAAGAATTGTATAAACCAGTAGGCAATCCTCCCAATTAAATATACTACACTCTCGATAAAACCTTTTACTCCTTTGTTTTTGAGATTTTGATCGATTTGAGACGACTCCTCCCGAATAGTTTTTTCGATAGTTGAAATATTTATCGGCTCCCCCTTCATTTCAAGCTTTTGTTTTGGAGTAATAGCCCTTGGTACTGCAATCCAAAGAATTAGATAGAGCAATAATCCAAATCCATGAAAAATGGTAAGGAAAAGAAAGATGATTCTGATAACAATCGGATCGGTACTAAAATACTCACCAATTCCCGCGCAAACACCAGCGATGTAAGAATGCTCGGTACTCCGGAACAACCTTTTTTGGGTACGATAAGCGACAGTATTATAACTTTCTGAACTGGAGGTAATTTCTTCAGGATTTCCTAAAATCGTGAGAACCTCTTTTACAAGGTCAACGGAGATTGATTCAGTGGTTCCTTTTTTCTCAGCAAATAGCTCTGAAATTCTCTCCTCAATATCCTGAACTATTTCAGAACCCTCTTTGTCGTTGATCAGCCTTTGCTTTAGGGTGTTGATATAATTATCGAGTAGGGTAAAAGCATCCTCATCAATATTATAAGCCAAACCGCCCAAGCTAACTTTTATTGTTTTTTTCATGGTTCAGTCTATTGGATGGTTCTAATGGTTTTAACTGTAGCAACAAGTTCGTTCCAGCTCGTATCGAGCTCACCCAAATAGGTGCGACCCTTTTCGGTTAAGGCGTAATACTTTCGGGGTGGACCTTGAGGTGACTCCTCCCAACGGTAACTCAATAATCCCGAATTTTTTTGTCTGGTAAGCATAGGGTATAATGTTCCCTCTACAACGATCATCTTTGCTTCTTTCAACTTGTTAATTAGATCGGTTGTATATGATTCGCCTCTTGAAAGGATAGACAGAATGCAAAGCTCTAGCACTCCCTTCCTCATCTGAGCTTTTGAATTATCTAAATCCATAGCAATTATTATTAATGTTATTATTTTTTACCATCATTAAATGAACGACCGATATTATCAGCAGTTACCTGCTCACCCTTCATCTCAAGTTTTTGAGCTGTAGTGATGGCAGGTGGAACAACAATCCAAAGGATTATGTAGGTGATTAAACCCAAACCACCCCAGAAAAGAGTAAGAATAAAAATAATCCGAAGAAGAAGCGGTTCCATTCTCCAGTAATAGCCCATACCCGAGCAGACACCACCGAGTATTTTGTCATCAGCATCGCGGTACAACCTGCGATAGCTTTTGTAATCATTTTGAATTTCGTTTTTCATATTATCTTCTCCTTCTATTTCACCAGGTTCACCCATAATTTTGATGATTCTGTTGATCTCTTGTACATCAACAGCCTGATTTTCTTGTTTAATGGTTTCGCGCAGGTGCTCTGCAATTCTTGATTCAATATCTGATATAATTTCCTGTTTCCCTTCCTCCTTGGAGAAATGAAACTCTAACCGTTTTAAGTAGCCGTGTAGCACATTATAAGCATCCTCTTCTAAAGTAAAGATGCTTCCGCAGAGGCTTACTGTCATAGTTTTTTTCATAGTTTGTATTGTTTGTTACCTAGCCTGTTAAGGTATTATTATGACACAAATATAATATATAAATATATACTATGCAATACATAGTAGTAAAAATATTTCATTGAATCAGTGAGACTTTAATTTTGTGAAACAAAATTATTTAGTCGAACTGATCCCGAGCGTAGCCGAGGGATCACTAGGGTTATATTGGCTTCGCCGAACTCGTAAACTCGGTTCCCCACCGCTTGCGGCGATAAGGAAATAAATTTCATTTAGATACCTCGACCCCTTGCGGCGAGGTATCTAAATATATCTAAAAAATAATTTCACTATTAGAGAAAAAAACAGATAAATGGTTGGGTAAAAAAGACAATTGGGGCAAAAAATTAATAGGTAGAACAAGAATTCAACAATGAATCAATGATTAATTGATACACTAGAATGTTGTCCTTTTAGTATAATTTTCTTGAATTTAGGTATTTGATAAATCAACTGCAATCTTTAAGATCTTACTTACCTCTCCGTTCTGATTGTATATTGGGGTGTAGGTTTCAATAAACTGGTAATCGACACCGCTAACGGAAAATTTCGAGGTTTGTTTTTTAGTATTTCCCCGGCGTAAATCGGACCAGAATTGTTCGTAGTTATTCTTTTGATTTTCAGTAAGCGCTAGGCCATCGGTATGATGTGAACCAATTATTTTATCGCGTGGCATCCCCAGTACTGCTTGGTATGCATCGTTTACAGAGATAATGAAACCTTTTGTATCGTACTCCATTAAGTAAGCCGAAGAATTTAAGGCATTTACAAGACCCTCGAGTTCAAAAGTTTTTCTTGACGCTTCCTCTTGGGTTGATTGTAACTCCTCCATGTTCTGGCGCATCTCCTCCTCTTGTGCAGCCATCATTTCAGCCTGTTCCTGTGATTTTTCAAGGAGTTCAGATGTACGGCTATTAACTTTTACGGAATGAAGGGTAGATGAAATGTTTTCTGCAAGTTTTTTTACGAGATCAATCTCGTAGGGTTTAAATTTGTTGAACGATGAGAGCTCAATTACACCAAGTACCTCATCTTCAATAATAAGAGGCACTAATAGGAGCGCATTTGGATTTGCATCACCCAGACCAGAAGTAACTTCAATATAATCCTGAGGAATTTCTGTTAGATGAATCACATCTTTTTCGGCAGCGCAAGTACCAACCAATCCCTCCCCTTTGGCAAAGGATTTATTTAAAAATTTCTTGCGATCGAAAGCAAATGCTGCGATAAGATCATATTCGTCATGATCCGCTTTGTCGTTAATTACAAAAAGACCACCCTGTAAAGCATTTAAATACCAAACAAGATTTTTTATTATTTCATCGCTTAGTTTTGACTGGTTACTGTTGTTCTGACGGAGAATTTCGGAGAATTTTGCCAGACCTTCATTGGCCCACCTTACCTTTTCCTCTTCGCTTTTTCGATTATTTTCTTCCTCTCTTGCTTTTATCAAGCTATTTCGCATGTCGAGTAGCGATTGACCAAGAACATCATCTTGGCTCAGAAGGGTAAGATCTACATCAAGGTTTCCATTACCAATAAGGCGAGCAAAGTCTGTTTTGTTATTAATGCCCACAATAGATGCCGAGAGAGCATTGGCCATAACTTCAATCTCATCGCCTGTGCGAATATCTAAAGTCATTGTTTTGTCAATCCTGCCTGTTGCAACCTCCTGGAGAAGGTTGGTCATCTTATTAATTGGTCGAGTAATATTGTTCGTAAATACAATAAGAACAATGACAAGAATAAACAATCCCAAAACACCGGCTAAGAAGTTAAAGTTGTAATTGGAGTTAGCTGCCGCCATGATCTCATTTTTAGGTACAACAATACCTAAAGACCATGGTGTTTTCGTTGTTCCAATAATAATGGGAGCCAAAGTGTAGTATATTAACTCTCCGCTTTTATTTTTATAGGTAAAGTTGAATGCTTCTCCCCGCTGAACTTTTTCTAGAAGACCAAATTCTTTGACAATTTCAGGGAGCTTATCATTAATATTCTTTTTAAAATAGGCTGTATCGGGATGTGCAACAAAAACCCCTTTATTGGATAGTAAGAAAGCAAAGCTATTTGGGAAGGGTTTAATTTCATTGACCAAATCTTGAAAACGACTTAAAACTAAATCAATTCCAATTAGACCAATAAACTTACCATTTTCAAACAGAGGAGATGCAAGTGATGACATCATTTTCCCTTTCTGAAGGACTGAGACATATGGCTCGGCGATGCTTTCGGTACCAGCCTTTTTCATGCCACTATAAGTAACGGGATCTCCTGTTAAACTTCTAATTTCACTTTTCGTTTTTATAATATTATTATCCCTGTAAACGATATAGAAATATCTTCCGTAGGGTTTATCCCATTTAGGATCGAGGTTGCTCAGCTCCCAGCTATCCCAGAAAGCATCAATATGTGGATTTGCAGCGTAAACCCTATTATACATACTTCTAAAAAGACCTTGCCATTTCTCAAGAGGTAATGATTTGTACTCAAGAAAAGCATTGGAAAGGGTTCGTGCAATAACAAGGTCGTTATTTAACCAGGTCTCAACTTGTGTTGCGGACTGTTTTGCTAACGCGTTCGAATATAAAAGCGCATCGGAATAAATTATTTTCCTTGAAGACTGGCTAATGTAAACAAAGATAGTAGTAAACACTAATGTTGCCGTACCTAAAATGAAGATGATTATCTTCTGCCATATTTTAAGTTTTATCTTCATAAACTTTCGGTTTTTAATGAAAAAAATATCCTTAAACATAAGCAAAAATAGTTAATAGATTTTTTAATACGGCTCTATTTTTAATTTTAATGATGATACGATTCAACTAAAAATAGAAATGGTTTAAAATACTATAATTTTAAAAATAATGAAGAATACTATTTATAGAAGAATTACTTAAGTTTGTATGTTATATTTGAGAGATTAATTGAAAAAACAACTCTTACCAATGGTTAATATAGATTTAACTTCTCGCGTTTCGATTCTAAAATCCATCGGACTATTCGCGTCTGTTCGCGAAGAGGTTCTTTTTCAGATTGCAGAAGTATTAGTATCAAAGCAGATCGATCAGGATGAAGTTTTGTTCAAAAAGGGGGATAATGACCATACCCTTTACATCGTGGTTAAAGGTAGTGTTAAAGCTCACGTTGGGGATCATAATTACGCAATTTTTCAATACTCTGATTTTTTTGGAGAGTACTCATTGCTCGACTCTTCTGCACGATCTACTTCCGTTACAGCTTTAGAGCCTTCCGTTTTGCTTGGCTTTGAACAAAAAGATTTTTTTGCATTCCTCGATAACAATCCCTCAATGACCCGAGCAATGCTCAACAATCTTGTTTATCGATTGAGAGATTATAATTTTTTAGAAGCAGAGTTAACGGCTAAAAATTTGGAAGTTCACAAACAAAAAGAGGCACTCGAAATTCAACGTAAGGAGCTTGAAATGTTGAATTCAACGAAGGATAAGTTTTTTGCGATCATCGCCCATGATCTGAAGAATCCATTCAGTACTGTTCTGGGCCTATCGGAACTTCTGGCCAAGGAGTTTGAATCGTTTGAACCCGATAAGCTGAAAATATTTATTGAACAGATCTATAAATACTCGAACAATACCTTTAACCTTTTAGAAAATCTTCTCCAGTGGTCGATGTTGCAAACAGGCAGAATGCCTCTACGCCCTAAGCTTATTAATCTTAACGGATTAATCGCTGAAAACATTGAACTTTTGAGAGGTACTGCAATTCAAAAGGGAATTATTATTGATGCCACTCCAATAGAGAATGGATTTGTTTTCGTTGATGTTAGTATGATTACTACCGTTATTCGTAACCTGCTTTCCAATGCGATTAAGTTTACCCCTCAATCCGGAGAAATTAAAATTGATATAGCCAAAGAGGATTCTAAGCTAAAGGTTTCGGTTCATGATAATGGGGTTGGTATATCATTGGAAGATCAGAAAAGACTTTTTAATATTGATTCAAATCCTACAACCATCGGAACTTCAATGGAGATTGGTACAGGGTTGGGGTTAATCCTTTGTAAGGATTTTGTTGAACGCAACGGGGGGACTATTTGGGTGGATAGCGAACTTGAAAAGGGATCAACCTTTAGCTTTTCTATCCCACTTGTTGATGAGGATAAATCCAGCAAAGCATAATTAATCATCAACCAAAATCAGATCGCCAATAATTCCATCGCTGATAAAGAAATATGCTGGGGGGATTACGAGGTGGTTATCCCTAATTACTAATCTTTGTGCCTTAAGATGATGTTCTGCATTTAGGAGCAATTGTTCTATCATTCTACCCTCAAACTCATTTTTCAAATCAGCCAGATCAACTCCCCAAATCGTTCTCAGATGGGTTAAAAGGATTTCGTTGAGGTGAATTTGCTTATCGATATCCTCTGAATGGATTGCTGGATTTTCCGATTCAATCCCAATCTCCCATTCGATATATGAATTCGGATTCCATTCTCTACGTAATCCGTTATAAGAATGAGCAGATGGGCCGAGCCCAAGATAATGAACTCCATTCCAGTAGGCCGTATTATGGCGAGAGTAGAAACCCTCCTTTGCTAGGTTAGAAACCTCGTAATGGATAAAGCTATTTTGTTCAGCAAGTTCCTTAAGAAGGTTAAATTGCTGGACGCTTATCGATTCATCAACTTCATTGAATTTCTTCTCTTTTAGTCTACGGGTTAGCGGTGTACCGCTCTCATAGGTGAGATGGTAGCAGGAAAGATGTTTAATATTTAGCGAAAAGGCCATTTTTAAGTTGTAATCCCAATTTTCTAACGAGGAATCTGGAATTCCATAAATCAGATCGATGCTGATATTCTCGAAACCATTGTTTAATGCTAGTGCAATCGATTTTTGGGTCGCTTGTGCATCATGCCTTCTTCCTAAAAAGGACAGCTCGCTATCGATGAACGATTGAACACCCAAGCTTAAGCGATTGATGCCTACAGACCGATAGCCAAGCAAGAGCTCACCAGTAATATCATCGGGGTTGGCCTCGATGGTAATTTCTGAATCATCCGAAATATTAAAAGCTTTTGCAATACTATTCAGTATGTGGGCTATTTGATCGGGCGATAATAGCGAGGGCGTGCCACCTCCAAAGTATATTGTATCAATAGGCTCGTTAACAATAAAATCTTTTCGTAAGGAGAGCTCATTTGCAACAAGAATTGGGTATTGCAGAATTTTGTTTTTGGTTCCAACAGAATAGAAATCGCAGTAGAGGCATTTTTTTTTACAGAAGGGTACATGTAAGTATATTCCTGCCATTTGGTATGATTCCTATTGGTTGATTGAGTTCAGTAATTTCTATATCTTTGCAAAAATACACAAAAATGAAGACTTACAAGATTGCCCTTGGGTGCGACCATGCTGGGTACTCAACCAAAGAGAATGTTAAAAAATTTCTTGAAGATTTAGGTTATAGCATTTGGGATTTTGGAACCTATAGCGAAGCGAGTGTTGATTATCCTGACTATGCTCATCTCGTTGCAAAATCGGTTGAAGCGGGTGATTACGATTTTGGAATTCTATTTTGTGGGAGCGGCAATGGGGTGAACATTGTGGCAAATAAATACCAAGGAGTTCGATCGGCACTTTGCTGGACCGATGAAATAGCTCGATTAGCTCGTCAACACAATAACGCAAATGTTTGCGCTGTTCCAGCACGATTTGTCGATTTGAAGCAAGCAAAGCTGATTATTACTGCATTTCTCGAAACCGAATTTGAGGGTGGTCGCCATTCCCTCAGGGTCGATAAAATACCTATAAAATAACTCCTGATTATTTTTCAATAGCCTTAGTTACGTAATGAGTCGGCAGTGTAACAAGAAGAGAATGTGATATATGATCGAGGCGGACAATCACTTTTCGTTGCCCTTTATGCTCAACGAGTTCCCCGATTAATCCGATTAATGAGCCAAATTTTACTTCTACCTTTGTTCCTGGTTCAAGGGTTTCATCAACCGTCTCAATTTCTATGTTCTGCTCCAGTAATTGTTTAATTAGGTTTATCTGATTGTCGGGAATTGGAACCGCTTTCCCTTCAAAGGTGATAAACCGAACAACTCCTAAGGTGTTAAGAACATTAAAGTAATCCTTTTGGATAATCCTTACAAAAATGTAGGATCTGAACAGTGGCTCCTCTACCATCTTTTTCCGATCGCTCCACTGCTTAAGGCGATGCTGAAGCGGAAGGTAAGTCTCAATACCTGCAGCCACGAATCGTTCAAACGCTTTCTTTTCGTTTCGCGGTTTAGTGTATGCTGCGTACCAGCGAGGTTCGATCTTTTTTTCTAATGCCATTGTTGAATAATTTCAGGGGCAAATATACAATCACTCAAAACCTGATGCAAACTATTCTTTAGCATGATAATTTTTGTCAAGATATTCGACCCCTTGCGGCGAGGTAGTTCATTAAGAACACCCTAATTTATTAAAATGTAAAATCACTACATAATTTAGCATTCACATCTAATACTTTTTTAACTTTGGTTTTAAATTAAACCCTTAAAAAATAAGACCATGAATCTAGTAGATCGCGCCAAAAACATTATCCTTAAGCCCAAGGATGAATGGAATGTGATTGATCAGGAGGATACTTCTGTTACAACCCTTATTGTAACCTATTTATTCCCACTTGCATTAATCCCTGCTATTGCAGCATTTATAGGATATGGTGTAATAGGTGTTGCCTTTTTTGGTCCAGTATTAAGCTGGGGTATCAAACAGGCCATTATTTCTTTTATCTCAACCATGGTTGGAGTATACATTTCAGCGATGATCATTGATATTCTTGCTCCAAATTTTGGCTCAACCAAAGATTTTAGGAAAACCATGCAGCTTGTTGTATACGCCTATACACCCGTAATGCTTGCCGGTGCATTTCAGGCCATTCCCGTTCTAGGAATTCTAGGAATTGTTGGTCTGTATGGTCTTTATCTTCTTTACGTTGGAATTAAACCGATGATGAAAACTCCGGATGATAAGGTTACAGTCTATTTTGTTGTTAGTCTATTAGTTATCATTGCGGTTTATGTTATTATTGGTGCAATTTTAACTGCGATACTTATTGGCAAAACCTATAGCGCATTACCTATGATGCAATAAATAGTCAATTTATAGATTTTTTAAAGAGGCTGTCTCAAAAGTATTTAACAACGTCATTGCGAACGAAATGAAGCAATCTAAAACCATTATTCATCAATTGATTGCTTCGCTCGTACCTCACTCGCAATGACGAAAACTGGACTTTTGAGACAGCCTCTTTTTTAATCTGCTCAAAATCAGCATTGTTTTTTTAAATCAATCATTTTAAATATTTTTATACAATAAAACTATCGCTATGAAAAAACGATCAATCAAAATAGGGCTAGTTGTTGCAGCAATTCTTATTGTAACCGCTTGCGGAAAACAAAAGAATTCAATTTCCAAAGATCAAGTAATAGGCGATTGGAAAACAGTAAAAGGAGAAAATGAGTATGTTCGATTCGAAAAGGTCGATAGCGATTACGTTTACTCTGCATTCACTTACGATCGACTGGCTGCATCTGGAACGTGGGAGGTTGAAAAAAACAGTATCACAATCAATTTTGATGATGGCGCATTTACGACCCTTACGATTTCCTTTGTTGGCGATACAATGGAATTCAATAATGGGGAGGAGAAATACGTTCGGTTAATCATGTCGGGTGATGCCAAAACGCCAGTTCAGGAGATTGGGGATGTTCAAATTCTTGAGCAGGTTATTCAGAACATCAATGCTGTTTTCTCGGATGTTGAGCCATTCAATGAGGATTGGGTCGCTCAAAATGTAAAATGGCAAAAAATTAAAGCTGAAATTGTTCTTAAAAAAGATGATCTAACGGAGATGAACGAGTTATCGTACCAAATATCAGAGTTTTTAATCGATAGAGGGTTTCAAATTGATACTGCACGAATATCAGAAGTAGTAACTTCCTACCAAAAAGGAAATCTTTGCGTTATGATTAGAATCAATACCCCGCTCGAAATTAAAGTAGGTGATAGCGTTTCCGTAGAGGTCATCAGCGGATTTGTGAATAAGTAAACCATATTCAACAGCGTATAAAAAATACTGTGCTGCAAGCCCTCTTTATCAGCAAAAAAAAACATTACTTTTGCCACGCTTTTACTCAAGTGTAAAGGATGCAAATTAGTCTTTAATAATCAGAATCGTAAACATTGGATAATAACGTATTCATAATTTACACACTAAATATTTTGTACGGATGAAACCAACTTTAGTAATCCTTGCTGCAGGAATGGGCAGCCGATACGGCGGCCTAAAACAGGTTGATGCACTTGGTCCCAACGCGGAAACAATTATCGACTACTCGGTTTTTGATGCAATGAGGGCAGGATTTGGAAAGGTAGTATTTGTGATTCGTAAGAATATTGAGAAAGATTTTTTAGAAGTCTTTGGAAGTCGTTTAAAGGGTCGGGTTCCTTTCGAGATTGTTTTTCAAGAGTTGGATATGCTTCCTGAAGGATTTTCTTGTCCAACCGATAGGACAAAACCTTGGGGAACGGCACATGCTTTATGGGTAACCCGAAATGTCGTAAAGGAGCCATTTGCGGCTATCAATGCCGATGATTTCTATGGGTATGATGCATTCAAGGTTTTAGCAGAAGCTCTCTCCAAACCAAACCTCCAAAAAGGAAGTTACTTTATGGTTGGTTACCGGTTAGGTAAAACTCTTTCGGAGCAGGGGTATGTTTCGAGAGGCGTTTGCACAACCGGTACCAATTCGATGTTAGAAACGGTTGTTGAACGCACACAAATTGAACGATTAAACGGTAAAGTTTACTTTAAAAACGAGCTGGGTGAAAATGTTGAGGTGGATGAAACTTTGCCTGTGTCGATGAACTGCTGGGGACTATCACCTGATTTCTTGAATCATACTGAAGATATGCTTTCAGGCTTTTTATCTGGATCAATTACCAATACTAAAGCCGAGTTTTATATCCCAACCGTTGTAAATAAACTGGTAGGAGAGAAGAAGGCAACCTGTGAAGTTTTACCAACTTCTGCGGAGTGGTTTGGTGTAACCTATCCCGGTGACAAACAAATGGTAATGGAACGTTTAAGTGAACTCGTTGCGAAAAGAGAATATCCATCACCGCTTTGGTAATTCTTATTTTAATGAGGTTTTTAAATTTCTTCATTCTGTCATCTGCTTACTGTCAACAAACAACAAATATCAATAAATGATTATCGTTGTAGCAATTATGACTGTGGGTATTATTTTCGGATATCTTATCCGGAACAAGTCCTTGCTGATTAAGATAAACGATAAGTTTATCATGTGGGCAATTTATCTACTACTCTTAGTTCTTGGGATTACTATCGGAGCGAATGAGATTATCATGAAAAATTTACCTACCCTAGGATTAAAAGCATTAGCAATTACCATTGGTGGTATTTTGGGGAGTATTGCTTTAGCTTGGTTTACCTATGTTCGTTTTTTTAAAGTAAAGGAGTAGGTATGCGAGGAAGTCTAGTTATACTTGTTTTTTTTTCTATTGGACTTCTTCTTGGCTTCTATCATATTATTCCTGATAGTTTAATAAAAGATGAGTATAGCAGTTATGCTTTATACATTTTAATGTTTCTCGTTGGGGTTGGGGTGGGTGCCGATTCAAAGGCGCTACTTGCCCTAAAGAGTTTCAATCTAAGGATTTTCTTAGTACCCCTTACCACTATTATTGGAACCGCAATTGGCGTTTCTTTTGTTTATCTTCTTATCCCTGGATTATCTTTCAAAGATGTTCAAGCAGTTGGTTCGGGGTATGGTTACTATAGCCTCTCGAGCATCATTATTACTGAGACGTACAGCAAAACACTTGGAGTTGTGGCTTTACTGTCCAACGTGATGCGGGAGATTATTACTCTTTTGGCCGCCCCACTCATTGCCATATATTTTGGAAAAATTGCTCCAATCTGTTCTGGTGGAGCAACGAGCATGGATACCACACTACCCATAATTACGAAAGCATCGGGTAAGGAGTATGCGATTGTTTCGCTTTTTCACGGGATTGTGCTAACAATTCTAGTTCCCATCATTGTTTCCTTGATTCTATCACTTTGAACAGGAAAGAAGGCAGATGTTTTTAAACAATACTTTTTTATTGACCTAACTCAGGATTTTAAAGATAATCATCATAACCCTTTGTAAAGTTTTGCGTTAAAGAGAGCAATCAGAAATGTAGCATTAATTGTTACACGAGGATTTGTATTTTATCTGTTATTATACAAATGATTGGATAATAGCAAGATTCAACGTACATTAAAAAAGAAACCCTATAAAATGGAACGGTTAGAGTATAATTGGGATGGTAAGACGT
Source organism: Bacteroidales bacterium (assembly GCA_043743775.1). Classification (GTDB taxonomy): domain Bacteria; phylum Bacteroidota; class Bacteroidia; order Bacteroidales; family Tenuifilaceae; genus UBA8529. The sequence continues at coordinate 19,449 of JAYTVX010000243.1, forward strand.
TGTTGGTTGCGGAGGATGAAAATTATAATTTCAGATTTATAGAGGTTTTGCTTAAGAGGACAAAGGTAAAAATTCTAAGAGCGACAAATGGTCAGGAAGCCATTGACCAGTTCGTGAGTAATTCAATAGATTTAATCCTAATGGATATAAAAATGCCTATAATGGATGGTCTAGAAGCAACGCGTGAAATAAAACAGTTGAATAGCGGAATACCAATAATTGCCCAAACTGCATACGCAATGCAAAATGATGAAAATATTTGCTTGGCTGCTGGTTGTAATGAGTATATTTCAAAACCAATTATTCAAGAAAAATTGTTTTTAATGCTTGATAAATATTTAGCGTAACAATTTTATTTTCATTTAAAAGATGTTTGAACTTGCTCGCTAATTGATAAATATCATTGCTCTCCGCATATTTTAATCACTATATTTGTACAAATAACTCACCAATGAACCGTTTATTAATATCTACTCTATACCACAATAACGGCAAAGGTCTATTCTCCTGCTGGATCTGCTGATCCAATTTTCCTACATTTCATTTAAGAACAACCAATATCTTTCTGACTAAGGATAATTTGTATTTATTGGTTTCTAATATTTGAATATCCCTGCATTCTTATAGAATTTAACTTTCAAAAAGCAATGCTATGTTTGAAAAAATAATACCCCATACCGCAATACCCGAAAGACCTGCAACAGCCGAAGGCAATTTCTATGAGCCAAAACCCAATAAGATCGGTCCTGGGATGAATGAACGTATTCAAAGACTCCGT
>JAYTVX010000244.1:0-6714 GCA_043743775.1 Bacteroidales bacterium
GTTGTAAGCGCACTGCTTAAGTTTGGTGGGATTAACTTCATCAATCAGGAGTGGTTTGAATCTAATGCTGCTGGTATTATTGGCTTTGGTATGTTCTTAGTTATCTGCGGATATATTATTTGGGAATCGCTAAGGGCTAAGGTGGAGGAAGAGTAGATTTGTGTATAGTGTATAGTGTATAGTGTATAGGATAGTTGAAATCAAGTATCGTAAGAAAATATGATTGATTATAAAGATTTAGATGTGTGGAAAGTTTCAAGGAAACTTGTAAGTGACATATATTTTATTTCTAAATCTTTTCCATTAAGCGAACAATTTGGGTTAACTAATCAAATAAGAAGATCTGTTGTTTCAATACCATCCAATATTGCTGAAGGTATAGGGCGAAACCATACTAAAGATACATTACAGTTTTTGTATATTTCTAGAGGATCGCTTTTTGAATTAGAAACACAATTAATTCTTGTATTAGACCAACAGTTTATTGCTCAAAATCAGTTTGATAATATCGCTGAGCAAATTGAAAATTGTAAAAAATTGATTAATAGGTTTATCAACTATCATCAAAAGAAATTGAAATAATTCTTTTGATGCTAAACACCAAACACTAAAAACTATAAACTTTTATAATTAAAATCATGATAAATAGACAGAACTTAATAGATCGCTTCGTTAGATACGTGAAAATCGATACCACGAGCGACGAGAACTCAACTACTTTTCCAAGCACAAAGAAGCAGTTCGATTTGGCGAATGTGCTTGTTAAGGAGTTGGAAGTACTCGGATTAAAGGATATTTCGCTCGATGAGTGGGGTTACATTATGGCAACGTTACCTGCTAATACTGATGAAAGAATTCCTACCATCGGTTTCCTTGCCCATATGGATACTGCTCCCGATATGAGTGGAACCAATGTAAGTCCTCGTTTTATTGAAAACTATGATGGTAAGGACATCATTCTTCATAAGGAGAATAATGTTATCCTTGGGGTAAAGGATTTTTCTGAACTAAAGGATTATATCGGGCAAACGCTCATCGTTACCGATGGTACAACCCTTCTTGGTGCTGATGATAAGGCTGGTATTGCGGAGATCCTGACCTCGTTGGAGTATTTGGTTAACCACCCTGAGTTCAAGCATGGGAAAATTCGCATCAGCTTTACCGTTGACGAGGAGATTGGTCATGGTGTTGACCATTTTGACGTTAAGAAATTCAATGCTGACTTCGGCTATACTCTCGATGGTGGTGCTTTAGGTGAATTGGAGTACGAAAACTTCAACGCTGCCGGAGCAAAGGTCTTCATTCAGGGTAGGAACGTGCATCCTGGCTATGCAAAGAATAAGATGAAGAATGCGATGCACATCGCAATGGAGTTTAACTCATTGTTACCTGTAACTGAACGACCCGAGTATACTCAGGATTACGAGGGCTTCTATCATATGACAAAGATGGAGGGTAGTGTTGAGAATGCGATGCTCCAGTACATCATTCGTGACCATTCATGCGAAAAATTTTCGGAGAGAAAGGTATTCATACAGAAGATAGCCGATTATATCAACTCCAAGTATGGAGAGGGTACTATTAAGTTAGAATTGACCGATCAGTACTTTAACATGCGCGAGATGGTGGAACCCGTTTACCATATAGTTGCAACTGCTATTCAAGCAATGGAGCAGCTTGGTGTAAAGCCTTTGGTTCATCCTATTCGTGGGGGAACAGATGGTGCACGCCTTTCCTACATGGGACTACCTTGCCCTAATCTTTTTGCAGGGGGACTTAACTTCCATGGGAAGTACGAATTTGTTCCCGTTGATAGCATGGTAAAAGCCTCGGAGGTGATGCTAAAGATTATTGAATTGTATGCAAATAAGTAGTAATTAATTAAAATTAGAAAGGGCTGCCAAAAGCAGCCCTTTTTTAATTTAGAAAGGAAGGAATTTGTCTTTTGGTGTCATACAGAAAGGGCAGTTCTCATCGATATTTCCTTCAGAAAATGTATTGCCACATTTTGGACATACTGCCCAAACAAAAGGAAGTCCCTTCTCATTATTTGATGCATTCAACACATCAATTGCTTTTTGGTAGAAGTCTTTATGCTTTTTCTCTGTGTCATTAGCCCAGGTAAAAGAGGTTACCGCACCATCGGCTTTTTCTTCTTTTGCTGTTGCAATAAATCCTGGATACATTGTTGAGAATTCATAGGATTCGCCATCTATTGCTGCCTTAAGGTTCTCTTTTGTAGTTAGTACCTCAAATATTTCTATCTGAACAGTAAACTTAACTCCCAACTTATTCAATACTGCAAGATGATTTGCTGCATGAATACTTTCTGCTTTTGAAGTAGCAACAAACATTTTTGCAATTGTATCGAGTCCTTCCTTAAGTGCATTTGCTGCAAAAGCAGCATATTTAGCACTTGCAGTTGATTCACCGGTAATTGCCGCCTTAAGATTTTCAATTGTTTTAACTGGCTTTGGGCTTGAGCAGCTTCCAAGCATCAGAAATGCTATGCAAAGGGATGCTAATGAAATAATTGTTAGTTTTCTCATAGTTAAACGATTTTGTTAGTTTTTACAGTTTTATAATCCAATAAGATACTTATATACCATTGTGCCACCAAAGAAGCCAGTAATACTTACTGCTAACGCACCAACAGCATAAAGAATGAAGAAAATCCATTTGAGGTTGCTTGCTTCTTTGTTAGTTGAAATCAAATAAATCCTAAAAAAAGATGCAACAATCATTATATACATAGTAAGCGAGGCAAAGAGTTCGTGCGTTTCTTGAACCTTGCCTGCTTCGCCAGCTAAATCTTTGGTAAAAAACTCACCTGTAAGAAACGCAGCGATAGCGCCAAGTGTACCTAAAACCATTAGGTATAATCCTGCTTTAGAAAGGCATTGTTCTTTCTTGAAGATAAGGGATAGAAAATCTGCAAGGAATCCAACAACTATAAGGGCAATTGGAAAGTGAACAAGCATTGGGTGTAGATGGCTGGAATCAAACATAACTTTGATTTTTAAGGATTTAAGTAAAGTTAAATAAATGAATTTAATCTATTGCATTTTATGCAAGGTTTTATCATAGTTAATTACACTACCTTTGACCTCAACTTAAATAGCAGAAAATGATTGATTTCCATACGCATCAAACACCTGCTGATACTGTCACGTCAGTTCGTAGCTTATTGATTACCGAGGAAGAAAAAATTACCCCTCATGATCTTTTTACAATTGGGATTCATCCATGGTATTCCGAAGATATTGATATAGATTCTCAACTGTTATTACTACAAGGTTTAATTAAGCGTAATAATGTAATTGCTGTTGGGGAGATTGGGTTGGATAAGCATCGAGGTGCTCCAATCGAAAAGCAAATCGAACTATTCGAAAATCAAGTGCTGATTGCAGAAAAAGATCATAAGCCAGTTATTATCCATTGTGTTAGAGCGTGGAGTGAACTGCTTGAATCGAGGAAACGACTCAAACCAACAACTCCATGGGCCATTCATGGCTTTCGCGGCCAATCTGAAATTGCGAAACTGCTCATTAATTCAGGAATATACTTATCATTTGGACCCGAAACCTTAAATGCATCGGAAGGATTGCAAGAGGCAATCAGGACTGTTCCGTTAGATCGACTATTTATTGAGACCGATGATGCCGATGTTTCGTTGAAATATTTGTACACAACCGTATCAAAAATAAAAAGTATTACCTATCGTGATCTGGACGAACAGATAAATTATAATTTTGCAGAGTTTTTCAAGAGGTGACCATAAAAATTATTTACAATCAACAATCAACGAACAACCATCAACTTTAATGCATTGGTTAGAGCGGACAGATCTGCTATTAGGTACTGAAAAACTTGATAGGCTTAGAAATAGCCATGTCCTTATTGTTGGGCTTGGTGGGGTTGGAGCATATGCTGCCGAGCAGATTTGCCGAGCAGGGGTAGGAGAGATGACCATTGTTGATGGTGATATTATTCATCTAACCAATAAGAATCGCCAATTGCCAGCACTTACTAGCTCCCTTGGTCAGCCAAAGGCAGAGTTTATGGGTAAACGGCTACTCGATATTAACCCTGAGCTGAAACTCCATGTTATTCAAGAGTATATTCGTGATGATAGGATTCAGGAAGTCATTGCCCAACCGTATGACTATGTGGTGGATGCCATTGATACCCTTTCCCCTAAGATCTTTCTTATACATGATTGCGTTAAGTACGGACATCGGGTAGTAAGTTCAATGGGTGCAGGAGGTAAAGTTAATCCCGCGTTGATTGAGGTTGCTGACATCTCCGAGTCTCGGATTTGCCCCTTGGCACGTATACTTCGTAAACGGCTTAACCGTTTAGGAATTAATAGCGGTTTCAAGGTTGTTTTCTCCCCCGAACCTGTTCCCGATGACGTCACGATGCCTTGTGAGGGCGAGCCCAATAAAAAGACTACGGTAGGCACAATCTCCTACATGCCTCCAATTTTCGGATGTTTTATCGCTTCTGTGGTGATAAGGGATTTGATGGAGGGATAATTTTAATTGTTTTGCTGTTGTTCATGGAAGTTGCTGGATCTACTCTTTCTTCTTATCAACTATCCCCTGACCATATCCATTTTAAACATCATTAATATTATTATTGATGATGTTAATCAACCTCATTCAATTGATTTCTCTCTGTTAAAAGGCTAAATTTGTGTGCGATTTTTTTCTAATCTATCGCACAAAACCTCTTTGTATTTGTTTATAAGGTATAAATGTAAATTCTAATACCTTCCATGTCTTCAGAAATAGATGATTCGGCTACTACCTGGGTTAAGGTGGTTATGAAGTATAACATTCCAAGTAATTTTAAGAGCTGGTGGCAAGTTGTTAATTCTGTAGTACCATATTTTATGCTTTGGTTCTTAATGGTTTACAGTTTAGATATATCCTACTGGTTAACCCTTCTGCTTTCGGTATTTGCTGCGGGTTTCTTAGTGAGGACTTTTATAATTTTCCACGATTGCGGTCATGGTTCGTTCTTTAAGTCGGATCGATTGAACAAAATTGTGGGAATACCCTTAGGTCTGCTCGTTTTTACTCCATACCATAAATGGCATCGCGACCATAAGGAGCATCATGCTACGGTTGGTAACCTCGATAAGCGAGGGATAGGTGATGTTTATACTTTAACCGTTGAGGAATATCTCGGTTTATCGAGGTGGAAGAGGTTTGGCTACCGCTTTTACCGAAACCCATTTTTTCTTATTGGGATCGCTCCACTACTGCTCTTCCTTATACAGTTTCGTTTACCAAAATCTTATATGAATAGAAGAGAGCAGCTGTATGTTTATTTATCAAATATTGCCATTGCAATTGGTGTTTTGCTTGTTATATGGGCAATTGGATGGAAAGCATATCTGCTGATTCAACTACCAATTATTTACATCGCTTCTGTACATGGGGTTTGGCTATTCTACGTTCAGCATCAGTATGAGTCGGTCAAATGGGAGCGAGCTGGGAAGTGGGATTATAAAACAATTGCCCTTCATGGGAGCTCATACTTTAAATTACCATTTCTGCTTCAGTGGTTTACAGGGAATATCGGGTTTCATCATATCCACCACCTAAGTCCTAAAATACCCAACTATAAGCTAGCCAAATGTCATAAGGAGAACCCCATGTTTCATGATATTAAACCAATTACACTTATTTCGAGCCTTAAATCGTTACGATTGCGGCTTTGGGATGAGCAGAAACAAAAATTGGTTGGATTTAGAGAGATTTGAAGCAATGAGTTGATAAGTTAACAAGTAGAAAAGTTAATAGGAAATTGATAGAATAGTTGAAATTTCGGATTCTTGGGCTCATTACTCAGAGTGCTATGTTGTATTGATACCATTGAGTATACTTTCTTGACATAGAAATATTTACCTTACCATTTTGCAAATCGTAAACCATTGTCCAGATTGTATTCGGTTGTGAAATATCCTCGACAAGTTTAATTGCTTCATTTAGATCAATATTCCCTTGTTTTTCTTTTAGGTAAGAGTGTGCTTTATTGTATCTCCAACAACTTACATTGCTTGGCGCAGTTGTGCCTGTAACAATAAAGTTTGTGCAAACCTGCCAAGGATTATCATTTAATATAACGTTCATCTCACCTCCAACGAATTCAATTATAGCTGATTTGCCAGTTTTATCAGCAATCATATAGTGAATAGGAGGATCGGTGAAGTTGATATTATATTTACTTATAAGTTGAATGGCCTCATCCACGGATGCGGCATAATCCAGAACTAAACGAATTAGCTCTAGTTCTTCAATGGTTATTCTTGTTGGATTTTTAATGCAACTTGCTGATTCAACGGCCATCATACCAATTGTAATCCCTTTCTCATTCATTCCGTCGAAAGGTAAGTATGGAGCCCTATTTAATCGTTGATTTGTTGTAGGATTGTCGGGTAGATTACTCCTTGAAAAGCCTAAATATTCAAGATCTACCATAGAAATGGATGAATACCCGTTTGCTGGTTTTGTTATTAACAGGAGTGGAATGCAATCGTTCCAATCGAAGTTTCGACCAAAAAAAATTGTGCTGCTGTTGCCCATTGCTGCAAAGCAGGTACAAGCCCAGGTAGGTTTTTTTTCAGTAATAATCGAATTTCTGGCAAATATTGGATATATACCAGTTTTCAGATAGTCATCGAAATGATAATTGTTGCTGTAG
>JAYTVX010000245.1:0-26989 GCA_043743775.1 Bacteroidales bacterium
AATATTCACGATGCTCTTGAAATAGAGCGCGAAGATGGTACAATCCTTATTGTTGAATGTCAACAGCACACCGGTGAAAGTACCGTTCGTACAATTGCGATGGACTCAACCGACGGACTTCGTAGAGGATTGAAAGCTCGTACAACTGGTTCCTCAATTTCTATGCCCGTTGGCGACCATATTAAAGGTCGTTTGATGAACGTTATTGGCGAAGGAGTTGATGGTCTGGGTACATTGAGTCGTGAAAACGTCTACCCGATTCACAATGATCCACCAAAATACGAAAACCTAAGTACCGAAAAAGAGGTTCTTTTCACCGGTATCAAGGTTATTGACCTATTGGAGCCCTATTCAAAAGGAGGAAAAATTGGACTTTTTGGTGGTGCGGGCGTTGGAAAAACGGTTATCATTCAAGAACTTATCAATAATATTGCAAAACAATCCAAAGGTTTCTCGGTGTTTGCTGGTGTTGGCGAGCGTACCCGTGAAGGGAACGACCTTCTTCGCGAAATGATCGAAGCTGGTCTTGTCAACTATGGCGAAGAGTTCAAGAAAAGTATGGAGGCTGGCGGATGGGATCTTTCGAAAGTTGATAAGGAAGAACTCAAAAAGTCACTCCTAACAATGGTTTTTGGACAAATGAACGAACCTCCTGGAGCAAGAGCTCGTGTTGCTTTGTCGGGTTTAACCATGGCTGAATATTTCCGCGATGGCGGTGAGGATGGAAAAGGTCATGATATCCTATTCTTTATCGATAATATTTTCCGTTTCACACAGGCAGGTTCTGAGGTATCGGCTCTTTTAGGTCGTATGCCTTCGGCTGTAGGTTATCAACCAACCCTTTCATCCGAAATGGGAATGATGCAGGAACGTATCACATCAACAAACAAGGGTTCAATCACATCGGTACAAGCAATCTATGTACCTGCCGATGACCTTACCGACCCTGCTCCTGCTACTACTTTTTCGCATCTCGATGCAACCACTGTGTTAAGTCGTAAGATTTCTGAGCTCGGAATATACCCAGCTGTTGATCCACTCGATTCAACATCGCGTATTCTTTCGCCCGATATTCTTGGCGAGGAGCATTACAATACAGCACAACGTGTAATCAATATACTTCAACGCTACAAAGAACTTCAGGATATTATTGCAATCCTTGGGATGGATGAGCTTTCCGAAGAGGATAAGCTTATCGTTCACCGTGCCCGTAGGGTTCAACGTTTCCTCTCCCAGCCATTCCATGTTGCCGAAGCATTTACCAATATTCCTGGTTGTATCGTTAACATTAAGGATACCATCAAGGGTTTCAATATGATCATCGATGGTGAAGTTGATAAATATCCCGAGGCAGCCTTTAACCTAGTTGGTACGATTGAAGATGCGATAAAGAAGGGCGATAAAATGCTTGCCGAAGCTCAATAAATGATAATACTGAATGTATGTTGCTCGAAATAGTAACGCCAAAAGCTACAATATACAGAGGAGAAATAGTCCTTGTTAAAGTTCCTGGTTCAATGGGATCTTTTGCTGTGATGAATAATCACGCCCCATTAACATCAACCCTTGAACCGGGACAAATCAAGGTTGTTGAGCTCGATAGAACAGAATTATTCTTTGATATTTCAGATGTTGGGGTTATCGATGTGAAGAAAAACCATGTCGTTGTTCTATCCGATTCGATTACAAAAGCAGAATAGTTCAACCCAATGCGAAACTACTTTCTAGTTTTGGGATTCTTACTTACGCTTATGACAACTAATTCGTTGGCACAGCAAACAGTTACCTTTGAATCCAAAGATGGTTTAATCGTTACTGCCGATCTGTACATCTCATCTACACAAAATCCTTATATCATCCTATTACATCAGGCTGGGTATAGTCGTGGTGAGTATCGCGAAATTGCGCCAAAACTTGTAAACCTAGGATATAACTGCCTTGCCATTGATCTGCGTTCGGGCGAAGAGGTTAACTTTGTGAAAAACGAAACGGCAGCAAGAGCTCAAGCCAAAAATCTTCCAACAAACTACTTAGATGCACTCCCTGATATTCATGCAGCAATTGACTACGTGAGGCAGAGAACAAACAAACCCGTTGTGCTTTTGGGGAGCTCCTACTCCGCTTCGCTAAGTTTAATGGTTGCTCCAGAAGAGCTAAAGGTTGGGGCATTGGTTGTTTTTTCGCCAGGAGAATATTTTAATCCCAAAGATTTTGTTCAATCAAAAATCAACAAGATTTCAGTACCTGTTCTTGCTCTATCCTCAAAAACAGAATATCCATTCATGGTCAATCTGCTTTCAGCGGTTCCCAAGTCATTAGTTACCTCTTTTAAACCCTCAAAGGATGATGGCAAGCATGGATCGAAAGCGCTTTGGGAATCAAACCCTTCGAACAAAGAATACTGGCTGGCTGTAACTATGTTTTTTAGTAAGCTGAAGAAATAAACTCTTTAAAACTATAGAGCTCCAAACTTTTTAAAATGATCGGAACTCTTTTATTACTCTTCCAACATTCCATTTTTCCATTCTTCCCTAATCTCCCAAACTATTCTTTAGGCTGAAGTTTAGATTATTCGTACTTTTGCTGAAATTTTAATCGAATAGAATGCATAACCGATCGGATATCGAGGTGATGTCGCCAGCCGGTAATTTCGAGTCCCTAATGGCCGCGATTCAGGGTAGAGCGAATGCTGTATACTTTGGTGTTGGACACCTCAATATGCGAGCAAACTCAAACGTTAATTTTACTGTTTCCGATTTAAAGGAGATCGTTCGGATTTGCAACGATAATGGGTTAAGATCATACTTAACCGTGAACACCGTCCTTTACGATAACGATTTACCCGCGGTAAAAAATTTACTCCAAGAAGCGAAAACCGCAGGGGTAAGTGCAATTATTGCATCCGATCAAGCGGCTTTGATGTATGCCTTTGAATTGGGTCATGAAATTCATTTATCGACTCAGCTCAATATAGGTAACCTTGAATCATTAAAATTTTACGCTCACTGGGCGGATGTTGTTGTGCTTGCAAGAGAACTTACCCTTGAGCAGATCCATGAGATCTACGAAGGCATTGAACGGGAAAACATAACTGGTCCTTCAGGAAATCGAATCAAAATTGAGCTCTTTGTTCATGGAGCACTTTGCATGGCTATTTCGGGGAAGTGTTATTTAAGCCTTCATCAAGAGAATATATCTGCAAACCGGGGTGCTTGCCTACAAATTTGCCGGAGATCATATACCGTTCAGGAAACCGAAACGGGAAACCAGCTTGAGGTGGATAATGAGTACATCATGTCTCCTAAGGATTTGTGTACTATCAACTTTTTAAATAAGTTGATTAATGCAGGTGTTCGTGTCCTTAAAATTGAGGGTCGTGCCCGCGCTCCTGAATACGTAAAAACTACAACTCAATGCTACAGCGAAGCTGTTGAATCGCTTTGCAATGGTACTTACAATGCTGAAAAAATTGAAGATTGGATGAAGCGGCTATCGACTGTTTTCAATCGCGGGTTTTGGGATGGATACTACATGGGGCGTAAGCTGGGCGAATGGAGCCATGTTTACGGGAGCCTAGCAACCGAAAGGAAGATTTATTGTGGAAAAATCACCAACTACTTTTCAAACCTTGGGGTTGCCGAGATTGCTGTTGAAGCCCATGAACTTTACCTTAACGATAAAATAATGATCATTGGCCCAACTACCGGAGTCATTGAAGAAACGGTTAAAGAGATCAGGGTTGATGAAAAACCTGTTCCTTTTTGTCCAAAGGGCATTCGATGTTCAATTCCTTTATCAATTCCCCTAAGGCGATCCGATAAATTATATCGGATAATTTCGGAGCAAGAGCTGCAGAAAATGCAGAAAAATAAAAACAATAGAAATTTTTAGAATAAATTAAGATATTTTTGTCCTTTACCTTTAAAACTAAAACCATGACATTTAGCGAGCTTTGCAACAAAATTTTTGTAGATAGTACCAACCACTATCACACCATGGATGATGTTAATGCAACTTTGGCAAATCCATATAGCGAGAATACCATTGAGGGATCTCTTTTCAAAAAAAACTGGATCGACGCAGTTCAATGGCACCTTGAGGATATCATTCGTGATCCAAAAATTGATCCAATAAATGCCCTTGAAATCAAGCGTTGGATTGATCGTTCGAATCAGGAGAGAACGGATTTGGTTGAGTTAATCGATAGCTACTTCATGACAAAGTACAAAGATATTAAGCCACAGGCTAACGCTACGCTCAATACAGAAAGTCCAGCTTGGGCAATCGATCGCCTTTCGATCCTTGCGCTTAAAGTTTACCACATGCAGCAGGAGGTAATTAGGAAAGATGCTGCTCCTGAACATTTAGCCAAATGTCAAACCAAACTCGATGTTCTGCTCGATCAGAGAATAGACCTATCATTGGCTATTGATCAGCTAATCGCCGATATTGAAACAGGTCGCAAGTACATGAAGCTGTATAAGCAGATGAAGATGTACAACGATCCTTCTCTAAACCCTGTTCTTTACGCAAAGCAGAAGTAGTCTTAGGGCGATGAAACACCCATGTAAGAACGTTACAACTTAGCGAAGATATCTCATGAAAAGAATTTTGGTGTTCCGTTTAAGTGCTATCGGGGATGTTGCAATGACAGTCCCCGTTATTTTGTCCTTTGCCAAAACTTACCCCGATGCTGAAATTACATTTGTTTCTCAAAAATTTGCCAACGGTTTTCTAAAGTACATCCCGGGAGTAACTCTTTTTGAGGTAGATTTGAAAGGTCGACACAAGGGTTTTTTGGGAATTTTTCGGTTATACTTCGATTTAAAAAAATTAGGCCGTTTTGATATTGTAGCCGACCTACATGATGTTATTCGAACAAAAATCATTCGATTTCTTTTTGGTTTTTCATCGGCTAAAGTCGTTGTGCTTGATAAAGGTCGAAAGGAGAAAAAAAATCTTTGTAAAAATGAAGGTAAATTTTTTCGACCGTTAGAAAGTACAACAACTCGCTATGCAAAAGTTCTTCAGGATGCTGGCTTTGATTTTAACGTTGAGTTTGACTATCTTTTTACCAAATCCCCGCTAAACGAAAAAACATTAAGTATAACCGGTATTAAAGAGGGTAAATGGATTGGAGTTGCTCCTTTTGCTAAGCACAAAGGGAAAATTTATCCTCTCGAGCTGATGGAAAAAGTGATGACCCTTTTAACCAATGCAAAAGGGTTAAAAGTTTTTCTCTTTGGGGGAGGATCATTTGAGAAAGAAATATTGGAGGGGTGGGAGAAGCGTTTCCCAAATACAATTTCCCTAGCAGGAAAATTAAGCATTGAGGATGAGCTAAAAGTTATATCAAATCTCAATGTTCTCGTTTCAATGGATTCTGCAAATATGCACTTTGCCTCTTTGGTTAACACTTCAGTAATCAGCATTTGGGGGGCAACCCATCCTTACGCTGGATTTTACGGGTGGAATCAGAATCCACGAAATGCAATTCAAGTTGACCTATCCTGTCGGCCCTGCTCGATTTATGGAAATAAGCCCTGTTTTAGGAAGGATTACGCCTGCCTGTACAGAATTACCCCCGAAAGCATCGTGAGCAAAATACAGGAGGAGATAATAGCATAAATTTGATATCTCAGATTAACCTTGACCCCGGTATTCAGTCGGGGTTTTTTTATTATACGTTTTTAAACATCTTTTTTAATTTGATGTTCAATTAGATCGGTACTAAAGTTTACTGGATAAAAATTAATTTTGCCACCAAATTGAAAACTAAATACATTAATATATGACCTATGTAACAAAGGAAAAACTATTCTCAAAGGAATGGTTTATAAACTATGCCTTAATAACGATTGGGGCGTTTATTCTCGCTGCAGGTTTTGTGCTTTTTATCGACCCACATAAAATTGCTCCGGGTGGTGTTTATGGTATTGGAATTATTGTCCACTATCTAACCCAAGGAATGTTCACGTGGGCGCCCGAAGGTCTACCTATTGGAACAATTGGTTTAATCCTTAACATTCCGTTAACCATCCTAGGTATAAAAATCCTTGGACCCCGATTCGGTGTGAAAACGGTAATCGGTTTTATGCTTTCGTCCATATTCATCGATATGCTTCACATGTTCCTCGGATACAAACCTCTTGTAGATGATATGCTATTATCCTCAGTTTTTGGTGGAGTGTTCATTGGGTTTGGATTGGGGTTGATTTTTAAATCAAAGGCAACAAGTGGTGGCTCTGATATCATTGCCATGATTTTTGCAAAGTATACTCGTCTTCCTCTTGGTCAGCTGATGATTTATGTCGATTCTGCAATTGTTCTATTGGCCCTACTCGCTTTTAAGGATTGGAAGATTCCAATGTATTCCTGGATTGTAATTTACATTACGGGAAAAGTGATTGATATGACCCTACAGGGAGTTAGCTACGACAAAACGCTTTTCATTGTTTCCGATAAATGGGAAGAGATTCGCGATAAAATTATTAATGATCTAGAACGAGGTGGCACCCTAATTAATGTTACTGGCATGTACCAAGGGAAAGAGAAAAAAATGATTTTTACAAATGTGAATCGCCGAGAGGTTTATATGCTAAAGGATTTTATTCACAGCATTGACCCGGTTGCCTTCGTAACAGTAATTGATGCTAGCGAAATTCTTGGAGAGGGATTTAAGCCCCTTCAGAGCGAAAACTAATTTTGTAGTTCTTAATGTTGAGCCTAGTAGAAAACCTACTAGGTTTTTTCATTCGAATAATTGAGTTATGTAGTAAATAGAGTTACAAATCAGTATTTTTGTTTTTTCAAGTTAATCAATCGGATGAAAAGCGGATTAGTTTTAAAAACAACAGGTAATCGTTATGCGATAAGGGATGATGCTGGAAAGATCTACTTTTGCAGCATAAGGGGAAAACTACGCCTTAAGGGTGTCAAAACCACAAATCCAATTACCGTTGGCGATTTTGTTGATTTTGAATTGGAGAATGATAACTCAGGAGCAATTTGCAGGGTTCATGATAGAAAGAATTACATAATTCGCCGTTCTACAAACCTTTCCCGAGAATCGCATATAATTGCAGCCAACCTCGATCAAACATTATTAATAGTAACTATTGAATTTCCTGAAACGCAAGCGGCATTTATTGATCGATACCTTGTTACAGCAGAAGCTTATGGTGTTCCAACAATTTTAATTTTCAATAAAATAGATCTTTACAACGACCAGATAAACGAAAAGCTTAATCAATATATCTCGATCTACGAGAAAATAGGATATCAATGCATAAAAGTTTCAGCAGAAACCGAAGAAAATCTTTCTGAACTCAAAAGGATTCTATATGGAAAGATTAGCCTAATTTCGGGTAATTCGGGGGTTGGTAAATCTACTTTAATAAACAAAATTGAACCATCCCTAAAACAAAAAACCGAAGAAATTTCCTCTTATCACCTTACAGGGAAACATACAACTACTTTCAGCGAGATGTTTGAGCTAAGTTTTGGTGGTTATATAATTGATACCCCAGGAATTAAAGGATTTGGATTAATTGATATCGATAAAAAGGAGCTGTACCATTTTTTCCCAGAAATTTTTAAAATCTCGAAAGATTGTAAGTTTTATAACTGTACTCACACCCACGAACCGGGCTGTGCCGTTATTCGTGAAGTTAAAGCTGGTGAAATCAGCCCATCGCGTTATATCAGCTACTTGAGTATATTTGATGATGAGAATGATAAATATAGAAATTAACCAAAGAAGCGTCGAATATTGGAATACTGGAAGAAAAGGGTAAGGAACTTTCATGCATCCATCATTGGCTAAGTTGAACACGTAAACTCGGTTCCTCAAAGCTTTGCTACGATTGATAAATATTGTCAACTACTTCGAGCGCTTGCTGCGAGGAAGTTCATTGTACGTTATTTAACTAATTTTTAGGCTTATGAAATCACACGAAATTGATTATAAAATAATGGGGGAATCAATTCAACTTGTAGAGGTTGAGCTTGATCCAATGGAAACTGTTATTGCAGAGGCTGGTGCAATGGTTTACATGGAAGATGGAATCCAGTTTGAAGCCAAAATGGGCGACGGTACTGCGCCAAATCAAGGATTCTTTGATAAATTGCTTTCCGCAGGCTCAAGAGTTTTGGCAGGGGAATCGTTATTTATTACCCATTTTACGAATCGCGGTTTGGGTAAGAAAAGGGTTGCCTTTTCGGCACCTTACCCCGGAACTGTTATTCCAATAGATTTATCTCAAATGGGAGGGCAACTTATTGTTCAAAAAGATGGGTTCTTGTGTGCTGCGCTTGGAACAAAAATAACAATGCATTTTAATCGTAAAATTGGAGCAGGATTGGTTGGCGGGGAAGGATTTATTCTTCAAAAATTAGAGGGTGACGGAAAGGCTTTCGTTCATGCAGGAGGAACTGTAATCGAACGTTATCTTAACAATGAGGTCCTTAGAATCGATACTGGATGCATTGTTGCATTTGAATCCCAGATAGATTTTGATGTTGAAACTACGGGTAGTCTTAAAAGCATGGTATTTGGCGGAGAGGGTATATACCTCGCAACCTTACGTGGAACAGGAAGGGTGTGGTTACAATCGATGCCAATCCGCAAATTAATCCAAGCGCTTGCCCCTTATGGTAGAAACTCAGGAAAAGAAAGCAGTTCTATTCTTGGTAATTTTTTACAAAGTTAATTCCTGAAAAAACCGGAATGAAGAAAATAAGTATTGAAGATTTTTTTTTGGAAAGAGAAACCACACCAGTAATTGATGTTCGTTCTCCCTCTGAATTTAAGAAAGGGCACATTCCGGGTTCATATAATATTCCCCTTTTTTCGGATGAAGAAAGGGCCGTTGTTGGCACTAAATATGTTCAGGAATCGCGCTACTCATCTGTTATTGCAGGACTTGATTTTGTTGGTCCTAAATTAAGCCGTTTTGTAGAAGCGGTTTCAAAGATTGCGCCAGAAAAAAAAGTGTTAGTTTATTGCTGGAGGGGTGGAATGCGGAGCGCAAGCATGTCGTGGTTGTTTGATCTTGCAGGATTCAACTCAAAAACATTAATTGGCGGCTATAAATCATATCGAAGAGCCATTAAAAATTACCTATCAAATCCTTTTAGACTAATTATTCTTGGGGGGATGACCGGTAGCGGGAAAACGGAGCTCCTTTATGAGCTATCAAAATGTGGCCAACAAGTAATCGATCTTGAGGGATTGGCAAATCATAAGGGTTCGGCCTTTGGGGCAATAGGGCAAAAACCTCAGCCATCAACCGAATTCTTTGAAAACTTACTGTATGAAGAGCTAAAAAAGTTAGATCCCAAGAAGCCTATTTGGGTAGAAGATGAAAGCAAGGCCATTGGATCTGTTTTTATTCCCGATGAATTTTTCAACCAGATGCTATCCAGTACTGTAATTGCAATTGAACGACCAACGGAAACTCGAATTAAAAGACTAACTGCAGAATACACCAAATGTGATCCTCAACTACTTATTAACTCTGTAAATAAAATAGCAAAGCGATTGGGTGGCGATAATGCCCTTAAGTCGATTAAAAGTATTGAGGAGGGAAATTTTGAGGAGGCCGTTGGAATATCTCTGAAATATTACGATAAAACATACCAGTATGGATTAAGTAATAAAAAAAGGAAACCTATTATTTGCCCATTTTCTATTGATAATGCTTCTCAGAACTGTTCTGAACTTATCGAAACGCTAAATAAGAACTTATAAATAAAAAAGCCCCATGCGGGGCTTCTTGTTCTTGCTATTATTACATAGACTGATTAATGCACATTACAGGAATTTTTGCTTCATTAGAGATAACATACTGTTCCTGTGCACCAAATACATAATCGGTAAAATCTAAACTTCCTGATGTCATAATTAAGATAAGATCAGCCTCAATATCAAGTGCAAGTTTAACGATTTCCTCTTCAAACTTATTTCCCTTTCCGGCACTGTGAATTTCATAGGGGATATTATAACCTTCCAAGTGCTTTTTAGCAAAAGCAAGATTGTGGTTAACTTTCTTTTGAACACCAGCATCAAATGCGTTAGGAATGATGATATGTATTTGAGATTTATACTGGATTGATACTTTTATAGCCCACTGTAACTTTTCCTTCTCATCATTACTAAAATCAAGCGGCATTACAACGTGCTCAAAAACTCGTTTTTCTTTTGGAATATCTTGTACAACGAGGAACGGAACGCTCGATCCTGCGATAACTTTAAGTGCCCAACTTCCTGTCAATTTTTGAACACCTTTAATTCCATGAGCACCCATTATAACTAAATCGGCATTAATATCAGCAGCATGATCGCTAATGGTGTGGAAAATATTTCCTTCCAATACGGTAGTTTTTACCTCAATGCCATAACTCTCTTTGATTCTGTTAAAATCAAGTTTCAGTTTCTCATCTGCCTCTTTTTCATTGAATTTGCCCTTTGTGAATAATCCACCACTTTCAATTACATGAATTAGCTCAACCTCTGAACTCGTAACCAAAGAGCCAATTTTTACTGCATATTTTAGGGCATTCTCAGCAACAGGGGTAAAATCCCAGGGAATTAATAAACGGAGGGTATTATTTTCCATAGTCTAAATATTTTAGTTCATTATATGGATGATTTACCATATAAAGTTAATAAACTTTGAATATCAGAACCTAGAAAAAACTAAAAAAACGATGATTAAAAGATTAAACTTATATCTGAATACTAACTATTTCGAGTCATGATTCTATTGGCCAGAGTAGTTAATGCCTCTTTTCTCGAAGGGCTAACATTGATTTTTTCTACTGATTCCATGGCTTTGCCATAATAATTTGAAATCAATAATTCTGTTTCCTCTTTGACATTTGTTCCATTAAAAATTCGAAGCACTTCAGCAATTTTTAATGCTGATTCAATATTATTTGATTGATACAAACTATTTAATGCTTCGAGTGTTGGCCCTTTTGCATTATTAAAGGCTTTTATGGTGAGTATGGTTTTTTTGTTCGCAACAATATCACCCCCCTGCTTTTTTCCGAAAATTTTGGTGTCGCCATAAACATCTAGCAAGTCATCTTGAAGTTGAAATGCTATGCCAATATTCTTTCCAAACCTACCTATTTCTGTAACGTCCACATCCTTTGCCTCGCCAATAATTGCACCTATTTGTAATGCCCCTTTTAGTAATACTGCCGTTTTGAGTTCAATCATCTTGGTATACTCTTCTTGGGTTACATACTTTGCAACCTCAAAATCCATATCAAGCTGCTGTCCCTCGCATACACCTAATGAAAAATCATTAAAAACCTCCAAAATAGGAACAATATACCGCTTTTCAGTTTTAAGTAGCAGTTTATAGGCGAGGATTGACATTGCATCGCCTGCAAGAATTCCAACATTGGTATTCCACTTGGTATGAATGGTTTCCTTCCCTCTTCGGATATCAGCATTGTCCATTATATCATCATGAACCAACGTGAAATTGTGAAAAACTTCAACGGCTAACGCTGGATAGATAGCATGGTCAACAGATTCCTTAAACATGTTACAAGCAGCCAAGGTAAGAACGGGTCTAATCCTTTTCCCTCCAGACGAAAGAATATATTGAATCGGTTTGTATAAATTTTGTGGCTCTTCGGGAAAATTTAAATTCGTAAGAGCTTTATCAATTATGTCTGATAGTTCTTCTAGGGTATACATCGTTTCAGCAAGTTAATCCTTCGTGTCTAGAATTTGTTGCTCTTCTGATAATACTTCTCGAATCTCTCCCTCCTCTTCGTCATCAAAACCGGCGGATAATTCAAGCGCTGGTTCGTAAACAGGGTCAATAGATGTTTTGCGTTCAAACGACAATAGAATTGAGGGTAAAATAAAGAGATTGCTAAAAAGAGCAACAAGTAATGTAAAAGCAACCAAAATACCCAATGATACAGTACCGCCAAATTTTGAGAGCGAGAAAATACCAAAACCAAAGAATAGAACGATAGAGGTGTAAATTATACTTATACCCGTTTCTCTGATAGCATATATAACTGATGCTTTGATATTGTGCGAGGTTCTTTTGAGCTCTTGTCGATACTTGGCTAAAAGTTGAATGGAATTATCAATTGCAATCCCAAACGCAATACTAAATACGATTACAGTACTCGGCTTTAGGGTAATTCCTAAATATCCCATAGCGGCGGATGTAAGAAGTAACGGAATCATATTCGTTAGCACTGAAAACATTACTATTCTCCATTTTCTAAACATCCAGGCCATAAAGATTGTAATTAAGAATATGGCTAACGGAAGGCTGACGAATAAGCTATCGACAAGATAATCGAAACCCTTTGAAACAACAATACTTGAACCCGAGATATAAACATGCTTTGAATTCTCTTTGAATACAGTATCAATATCACAAGTAACATTCTTCTTTAGCTGATTCATTCGAATTGTACCAATGTCGACAGCATTATACATAATTCGAACGTATCTCCCCGATGAATCAACTAGACGGGCAAACCGATCACTAACACCAATACTTTTCGGAATATATGAGAGAATGAAACCCCATTCAAATGAACTAGGTAGTCGATATCTATCAGGATTGCCGTTATAGTAAGACTGAGATGCAAACTTAGAAACCTCAACAATCGAAATAGGTTTGGATAACTCTTTATATTTTGATAATTTTCTTTGAAGTCTATCAATTTTTACAAGAACACCAGATGATAGGTATCCATTAGGCTTTTGTGTGTCGAAAACAATCTCGAAGGGCATGACTCCATTAAAGTTCTTTTCGAAGAACTTTAAGTTTTTGAGAACAGGATGATTTCTAGGGATATCATCAACCATGTAGCCATTATTCTTGAGAAAAGTAACCCCGACTAAACCAGCACAAATAAGTACAATTGCAATAGTAAATACAATTTTTCGGCGGTACAGCACTGTCAATATTATTCTATAGATATTCCGCTTGACACCTTTTCTTGAGAGATGGGTTAAATGTTTTTTATCAGGCGGAGGAATTATGCTAAAAATTATAGGAATAAGCATTAAAGAGATAAAGTAAACACCCATAACATTCAATGCAGCAACAACTCCAAACTCTTTTAATACCTGAGTATTCGTAATGATAAACGCACCAAATCCAATCGCTGTAGTAAGATTTGAAAGAAAAGTAGCACTGCCTACTTTTGTAATCACCCGATAAAGTGCTTTTGGTTTATTGCCGTGATGTCGATATTCATGATGATATTTATTTATCAAGAAGATACAACTCGGAACACCAATAATTACCAGCAAAGTTGGAATGACAGCCGTTAAAAGAGTTAAATCGTAACCAAAAATTGTCAGCGTTCCAAGCGACCAAATTACCCCAATACCTACAACCAAGAGGGACATTAAAACGATTCTGAATGAGCGGAAAAGAAGAAGAAGTATGATGGAGGTTATAATTACAGCAAAAGCCACGAAAAGGTACATTTCTCCTTTTATCATCTCTCCAACTGTAACTCTTATGTAAGGTAGGCCCGAGTAGTAAAGTTTATTCTTTGTATTCGCCTCGTATATCTTAGCCGTATTAACAATGTTATTGACCAATCCAACACGTTCCTTTTTTTGAATCATTTCCCGGTTAAGGGTAACTAGCATTAAGTAGGTTTTGGTTGAATCGTTATAGAGGAGGTTTTTATAAAAGCCCAACGAACTTGTCAGAATCGATAATGAATCTAATTCTTTAGCGGTATATGATTTTTTCTTAAATATCTTTTCTGGAATAAACTTCTTGGATATGGTATCCTTTTCCAGATTAATTGCATCAACCAATGAGAAAACCTGTTCAACTCCTTTAATGCCCTTGAGATTCTCTTCAAGTTCTCTCCAATTATTAAACTTCTCTAAGGTGAAAAATGAAGTGTCCTGAACTCCAATAACCATTATGTTCTCACCTTTCCCAAACTTCTTTGAAAACTCGATACTTCTGATAAGCACCGAATCCTCCTTGGGCAATAAGGGTGTGGGTTTATACGAAAGTTCAACAAACGTAGCTTTGTAAGCCATAAAGCAGGTAAAACCCCCAATAAAAATGAGAATAAATAGTTTATGCCTTAAAATTGTTCTTGCTAAGAATTGAAACATTTGACGTTCTTTTTGGTGTGAAAAATACAGAAAATATTGAAAGGGCTAAGATAACTCTTTTACATACTTTATCAAACTATTCTTTTTCTTCAGAAAACTTCATTTAACTGAATATCTTTTGTTTATGAATTTCAGTTATGAAAAAGGTGGGTTAAAAAACATAAGTAACCGATATTCGTTCTCAAATAAAAAAGAATATCGGTTAAGATGTGGTTAATGTTTTCTGTTGGAAAAAGACAAACTCGAAATAATTAGCCTTTTAGTGCATTTGCGCCTGAAACAATTTCGAGGATTTCATTGGTAATAGCTGCTTGTCGTGCCTTGTTGTATTGAAGAATTAGTTCACGGAGAAACTCTGAAGCATTATCTGTTGCTTGATGCATTGCAGTCATACGAGCTCCGTGTTCAGCGGTGGTGCTATCCATTATCGCACCATGTAGCTTGTAAAGTAAATACTTTGGTAAAGTCTTCTGAATAAATAGTTCAGTATTGGGCTCGATGATTAAATCTGAATTACTAAATCCGATAGGTTTATTGAAAGTATAGGGAAGAAAGTCTGATATCGTCTGAATTTGAACTGCAGCATTCTTAAAGGAGTTAAATACGAGCTGAACCATATCTAATTCTTTCTTTAAAAATTGCTCCGAAAGCTCATCAAATATCTTTTTAGTCAATAGAATATCTGGTTTTTCAACAGCTAAATGGCTAAAATGCTTTACGTCAATTCCCTTTTTCTGGAGTATATCAACGGCCTTCTTCCCTGCACAGAGAATGTGAATTTTTGCTTTGGGGTATTTAACTGAAAGTTGATAGTGCGCTTCGATCGTTTTTTTTATAACATTCTGATTAAAAGAACCGCACATGCTACTATTTGAAGAGATTACAACCAACCCAATATTTGAAATCTCTTTTCTAATCTCACATAATTTATTTTCGCTTATACTATTATTACCAATAACAGTTTCTAAGGATGATTGATAATGATCGTAGAAAGGTTTATACTTAAATAGTAAATCCTGCGATTTCTTGAACTTTGATGCAGAAACCATCTTCATCGCACTGGTTATTTTCTTAGTGGATGTTACAGACGATATTCTTGTTCTAATCTCCTTAAGGTTGCCCATGTAAATATTGTTAACTTATATACTTCTTTGCAACTTCTCCTGCAAGTGTTGTAAATGTAGAAGCAATAT
Source organism: Bacteroidales bacterium (assembly GCA_043743775.1). Lineage (GTDB taxonomy): Bacteria > Bacteroidota > Bacteroidia > Bacteroidales > Tenuifilaceae > UBA8529. The sequence goes on from JAYTVX010000245.1 coordinate 15,334, forward strand.
CATCACCAAAATCTCCTTTAGCAATTCTTGCTAAAAGATCCTTATGTTTCAGCTGAATAAGTTCAAGATAATCTTTTTCAAAATCTTTCACTTTTTCTTTGTGAACGTTCTTTAATAACCCTTTTGCTCCACAAAAAAGAATGGCGATTTGCTGTTCTACTGGTACTGGTTTGTATTGACCCTGTTTGAGAATTTCCACATTCTTTGTTCCCTTATCAAGAACGGCGAGAGTTGCAGGGTCGAGATCAGATCCAAATTTTGCAAATGCTTCAAGCTCACGATACTGTGCTTGATCGAGTTTTAAGGTTCCTGCAACCTTTTTCATCGATTTAATCTGAGCCTTTCCTCCTACCCTCGAAACAGATATCCCAACATTGATAGCGGGTCTAACGCCGTTATTGAAAAGATTCGTTTCCAAGAATATCTGTCCATCAGTAATCGAAATTACGTTAGTAGGAATATATGCCGAAACATCTCCCGCTTGAGTTTCAATAATTGGTAATGCAGTTAAAGATCCTCCTCCTTTTACTAGATGTCTTATTGATTCTGGCAAATCGTTCATTTGGCGAGCAATCTCGTCCGATGAAATGATTTTTGCGGCTCTTTCTAGTAATCTTGAGTGAAGATAGAAAACATCTCCTGGAAATGCTTCACGTCCGGGTGGGCGACGAAGAAGTAAGGAAACTTCACGGTACGAAACCGCTTGTTTGGAAAGATCGTCATAAATAATTAGCGCAGGTCGTCCTGTATCACGGAAAAATTCACCGATTGACGCTCCTGCAAAGGGGGCATAGAACTGTTGCGCTGCAGGGTCGGAGGCCGTTGCGGCAACAATAACAGTATATTCCATTGCGCCATGCTCTTCAAGAGTCTTAACTATTGATGCAATGGTTGAACCCTTTTGTCCTATTGCAACATAAATGCAATAAACAGTTTCTCCTTTTTCAAAAAACGATCGTTGATTTATGATGGTGTCGATGGCAATTGCCGTTTTACCAGTTTGTCTATCACCAATAATCAACTCTCGTTGACCTCTTCCGATAGGTATCATCGCATCTATCGCTTTAATACCTGTTTGAAGGGGTTCGCTTACTGGCTGCCGAAAGATTACTCCAGGGGCTTTTCTTTCCAATGGCATTTCGTAGGTTTCTCCCTTGATAGGACCCTTTCCATCAATTGGCTCGCCGAGAGTGTTAATAACTCTACCAAGCATTCCCTCACCAACATTGATTGAAGCAATTCTACCTGTGCGTTTTACACGATGTCCCTCTTTTACAAGTTCAGAACTTCCAAGTAGAACAACACCAACATTGTCCTCCTCAAGATTCAGAACAATCCCAAGAACACCGGTTTCAAACTCAACCAATTCATTTGAACGAACGTGATCGAGTCCAAAAATACGAGCAATCCCATCTCCTACCTGAAGAACACTGCCAATTTCCTCAAAATCTAGCTGTTGCTTAACGCCAGCCAGCTCTTTCTTGAGTAACTCGGATATTTCGGAAGGCTTAATTTCTGCCATAATAACTATTTTTTAAAGTACTCTTTGATTTTGGACCAAGGCTTTTCTCATATTCGCCAACTGTCCTGAAACGCTTAAATCAATTAGTAAACCTTCAACCTCAACAATAAAACCACCAATTAAATTCGGCACCTGCCGAACTTCAAGCTCGGGGATTTTGTTGAATTTACTTTTAACAAAAGCAAGAATGCTGTTCTTTTCATCTTCTCCCAGTTCAGCAGGAGTTTCGATTACTACTTTAACTATTCCAGCCTTCTCTCTATAAATTTTTTGATACACCAATAAAGCATTAATAATATATGACTCCCTACGTTTTTTTACCATAAGGGCGATGAATGAAGTAAGAAGAGGATTAACCTTATCCCCGAAAATGCTCTTGATAATTCGCTCTTTTTCGCTTGGTAGAATAACAGGATTATGGAGAATATAGTAAAAATCGGAAGAGGAGTATATTGTTTTAGATACAGTATACGAATGATCGTATACCTCCTTTGCTACGTTAGTATCATTAGCGAGATCGTATAATGCTTTCGCATACCGAACTGATATCCTCCCCGTGTTCATCGCTATTGGTTAGTTTTTACTTGATACTTCTTTAAGAAGATCCTTAAAGTATTCAATCTGTTTATCCTTATCCGTAAATTGTTTGCGAAGAACTTTCTCCGTTATTTCAAGTGCAAGCTTAGATGCCATCTGAGCAAGCTCTTTCTGAGCATTCTCTTTTTCTTGATTTATCAATTGTCTCGATTTATCAATGATTTTTTGCGCTTCCGCTTGAGCTTGATTTTTTGCTTCTTCAACAATCTTATCCCTAAGAGATTTAGCTTCTTTAAGAGCCAACTCCCGTTCAACTCTTGCTTTGTCAGCAAGGTCTTCGTTGTATGCCTGAAGCTTTTTTATTTCATTCCGGGCCTCTTCAGCCTGTCTTAAAGATTTGGCAATGGTTTCTTCTCTGCTTTTCAAACCTTCCAAAATAGGTTTCCATGCAAACTTTTTAAGCACAAAAAGAACCAATCCGAATGAAATCAACATCCAGACCAACAGCCCATAATCAGGAGTAATTAGTCCCATAGGATTAATTTTTGTTTTATAAGAAAAGTACTAGCGCACAGATAATGATTGCAAAAAATGCAACACCCTCTATAAGAGCAGCAGAAACAATCATGTTGGAACGAATATCACCTACTGCCTCTGGTTGTCGAGCAATTGATTCAAGTGCAGAAGCACCAATTTTACCAATTCCAATGCCTGCAGCTAAAGCAGCGATACCAGCACCTAATGCTGCGCCTAATTTTGCTATAGAGGCACCAGCAGCAACTTGAAGAATAATAAGTAAAGTAGTCATATACCCAATTTTTATGTTAAACAATTAGTGATGTTCTTGAGTGGCCATTCCAAAGTAAATGGCAGATAATAATGTGAAAACGTATGCTTGAATTAACGCGACGAGCAGCTCAAGTAAAGTCATAAAAAATGCAAACGAAACGCTTATGACCGAAATACCGTATCCTGCCCAAATGTTTAGTCCTCCAAAAATAAATATCAAGCTAAAGAACACAATTGCAACCATATGTCCGGCGAGAATATTGGCAAAAAGTCGAATCATCAGTACAATCGGTTTTGTAAACAAACCGGTAAACTCCACAACAGGCATAATGGGTATCGGAAATTTTAAAAACCATGGTACACCAGGTGCATTTATAACCTCTTTCCAGTAATGCTTATTCCCATTTACCGTTGTAATCACGAATGTGAATAGTGCTAATACCATTGTAACAGCGATGTTACCGGTTACATTTGCTCCTCCGGGAAACAGCGGAATCAAACCAAGCATATTGTTAAACCATATAAAAAAGAAGACGCTGAGTAGAAATGGTAAAAAGCGCTGATATTTCTTTTCCCCAATGGATGGGATTGCAATATCATTTATAACAAATAGAATAATTGGTTCAAAAAGGTTTTGAACGCCTGTTGGTGCCTTATCAAAACCCGTTTTATACTTTCGAGCAATGCTAATAAAAATCCAACAGAGTAATATCGATGCAAATAATATTGAAAGGACAAGCTTGGTGATTGAAAAATTCCAAGGAAGAGGATTCTCTTCTAAAATCGCCCCCGATGAGTTTAACTCTACGATCTTCCCACTATATTTACCCTCTTTCTCCCATTTAAATCCATTATAGGACTCTTTCCCATGATGAAATTTACTTGATAGAAAAATGTTAATTCCTTTTTGCTTACTATAGAGAATAATGGGTAGTGGAATTGCTAAATGAGTATGTCCAATAGTGACAATGTGCCATTCGTAAGAATCGCCAATATGTTCAAAAATGAACTCTACTGTATTAAACTTTGCTTTTTCACCCTCTTTTGGTGCGCTTTGCTTTTCCTCTTGCTCATTTGAAGCAAACACGCGTTGATAATTACCAAGATTGATAATCGTCAACAACAAAAGTCCTATGTAGATACTCCTTCTCACTTCGAAAAAATTTCGCGTAAAGTTATTAAGATTTACTATGTATGGTTTCGCTTTTCTCGTTTTTCTTAAAAAATTTAAGAATCGCGATTATTTCTTGCACTAAAAAAATAAAATATACTACTAGAAATGTAGCAAGAAACGGTATTGCTTGCTCCTTTTTAATTAGGAGAAACAGTACAATAAAAAATATACTACCAAGTAGTTTAACCGTTGTACAAAGCAGGTATCGATTCGAAAATTTAATTGGAGATAGGTCTTTAACTTGTAAAAGGGTATAGAAAATAAAGACATTGACCGCTCCAAATACTACCGGCAAAAAAGGGTACAAGAGTATTAGCCTGTCAGGAAAGAATAAAAAAAAAGAAATAAAACATAATCCGCTGGTAATTAATACCAATAGACTAGTTTTAAATATAAATTGTTTTAATAACATTCCTTAAGAATTGGTTATTAACTGATTTAAAAATAAAACTATTCGATAATCTTTTCGCTTTCGGTTGACATATTGCAATAACCGGTAAAGTGCGAACCTGGTTCTATTGCAAGTTTACTTGTTGTGATGTCACCATTAACTCTTGCTGTTGCTTTTAATGATAAAAGTTCCATAACGGTTACTTTTCCTTCCAGAAAACCAGAGATATCAGAATTTTTGCATGCAATCTCCCCTTTTATCTTTCCCGTTTCGCCTACGACTACTTTCCCTCTTGAGGTAATATTTCCAGTTAGGATACCGTCAATACGCAAGTCGCCATTACAAGTAATATCGCCAGTAATTTCGGTGCCTTGTCCAATAAGATTTATGTTATTGGATGTCATTTCGTTTTCATTGTACTTTGCCATTTCAAACATTTTAAATTACTATTTAATCTCCGTTGGTGGGAGCAAATATAAAAAAATGATTTTTTATTCTATCGATTTATTATCTAAATCCTCGGTGTAATCTTCATCGATAAAGTCATCCTCTCTCTCCCATGACCATTCTAGAGGCTTCGGACCTTTATCGCGATATAAAAGGGCTGCGATAAAACCACTTAAAGTTCCGAAAAAATGATATTCCCATGATATTTGAGGAAAAAGAGGGAATACCCCCCAAACTAATCCGCCATATAAAAAAACAACTAAAAGAGAAATTGCGGCTAAGCGAATATCCTTCCTTATCACCCCGCTCAGGAATAGAAAGGCGGCCAATCCATAAATTAATCCGCTTGCCCCAATGTGATAACTCTCTCGAGCACCAACCCATACACATAATCCGCTAATCAACCAGACAAATCCCACTACACGATATGCCAACTCGCGATAAAAATAAATTATTCCGGTTCCAAGGATTAGTAAAGGGATGCTATTTGATAAAAGGTGATTAAAATCGGCGTGTATTAATGGTGATAAGATAACGCCGAATAAACCATTAATATTTCGTGGATATACCCCAAACTTGAAAAGATTCAAATTCTCGCTAAAGTCGAGGATTTTGATAATCCATAATAGTACAACGAATAAAAAGGGCAAGATGAAGCTGTATTTGAATTTTTTTAACTCTTCCGTTTGATGCATTCTTTTACATTCTCCTTAACTTTTAGATCACATAACCTAGTTTAAATCTTTATACCCCAAACGAGAACATCATCTAACTGTTCATTATTTAATCCCATCCAACCTTCAAATTGTTTTTCTATTTCCTCGCGTTGAGCATTGGCTGATAAATGATTAATCTTAATCAGCAGTTCAACAAAGCGAGATCTCATAAACTTTTTATGTTGTTCGCCACCAAATTGATCGAAATATCCATCGGTTGATAAATACAACCAGCTATCAGGCTTAAGAGTAAAGTTATGAATTCGAAATTCTTTGTTAAATAAACGATTAGAGGTTCCAAGCGATGTGTAATTGGGTTTTATTTCCGATACCTCACCGTCACTTACAATGAATAGAGGAATTAATGCTCCTGAATAGCTAATCTCGCGAGTATTTTTATCAATTATACAAAGTGCAACATCCATGCTATCCTTAAGAATCAACTCTTCTTTACCCTTTCTAAGTTTTTCCCTTAGCTCATTATTTAAAAATGATAGTATCTTGTCTGGTTCTTCACAGCCCTGCTGAATAACAATTTGATTGAGCAAATCAATTCCTATAATACTCATAAAAGCTCCGGGGACTCCATGTCCGGTGCAGTCTGCTAAAGCTATAAAAATTTTATCTCCACGAACTGTAAGCCAGTAAAAGTCGCCGCTTACAATATCTTTCGGTTTATAGAAAGTAAATGTCTCATGGAAAATAGTTTGCAACCGCTCCATGTCCGGTAGTATCGATTTTTGAATTTGTTCGGCATACCGAATGCTGTCGGTAATTTTACCTATATAGTTTTCGATTATTTGGTAAGCTTCCTCTAAATTTTGATTTTTGATCTCAATATTTCGTCTTTGTTGTTCAATTTTCTCATTTTGAGTCTCAATTTCATCTTTTTGTTTAGAGAGTAAAACGTTTGCTCTTCTTTTTGTTAGCAAAGCAAGGTAAACCACAATAATTAGGACTAAACTCAGAAAAAGACCCAGTATTAAGGAATAATTAAAATACTTCTGGCGTTTGTACTCCTTATCGTTTATCTCTTGTTTTTGCTTAAGTATTTGTATTTCCTTTTCCTTCTTTTCTGTTTCAAAGAGGGTTTGTATTGTTGCTAGGTGTCTTGAATTCTTTTCATTCAATACACTATCCTTATATAATGTTGAATTTTTATAGTAGGCAAGAGCCGTTTTAAAGTCTTTTTTCTCGAAAAATATTGTGCTTAACTCTTCATTTGCTAGCTGAAGGTGTGCTTTACTTTTAATTTCTTTGGCAATTTTAATCCCTTGGTAAATGCATTGTTTTGCTTCTTCGTATTTTTTTAGTTTAATCAATGCCATCCCAAGATTAATGTAGCTATCCGCTATAAATTTTTTATCTCCAATCTTTTTATCAATTACAAATGCTTCAGAAAAATATTTGTACGCTGTGACCGGAAATCCGGTAAATATTAATATTTTACCTAAACAGTTTAAACAAATCGCAATTCCTTTTTCATTTTTGGTCTTTCTGTTGATTTCCAAAGATTTTGAATAAAACTCCTTGGCTTTTTCATAGTTTCCGGAAAATTCATAAACCTCTCCAATATTATTGTAGTTAATAGCCTGACCTAGTTCGTTATTTTGTGCTATTGATCGCTGAAGGGCTTTATTAAAATAGGATAAGGCTTCACCATATCGACCATTTACTGAATAAATATTTCCAAGGCTATTCTCAGAAACAGAAATGCTAAAAGTGTCCTTGATATCTTCAGCAATCTTCAGTGCTTTTAAGTGGTATTCTGCGGCCTTTGAATGATCGTCGAGTCGCCGATACACTACTCCAATATTATTTAACGATCTTGTAATCTGTTTTTTATTGTCGATTTGGCTTGCACGTCGATAGGCTTCTTGGTGAAAAGCTAACGCTTCTGAATATCTTGAATGATTACGATAATAAACACCTAATTCGTTATTTGCTCTGATAATTAGAACTAAGTTGGTTTGATCTTCTGCAAGTTTTTTTGCTTCGAGTAGATATTTTTCAGCTTCTTTGCTGTTTCTTTCGCTATTGAAGTAGTAGTTAGAAATCTTAAAGTAAAGTTCTATTTTTAATGAGGTATCTTGCGCATATTGAAGATTCAATAACAAGGAATCAATGTTTTGCGCAGTATTCGTTTTGCTTAATAAACAAACGAGAAAAATGAAAACCAAAATTTTTTGTAATATTTTATCCATGATAGATTACTTCAATCATTGTAAATTTATAAATATTTGATTAGAAAGGTGTTTTAAAATAATTTAGTGTCATATATCATATTACGTTCATAACTATGAAGAAATTTATAATCCGCTTTTTGGCCTTTGCACTAACCTTAACGCTCTCTGTTTTCTTAATGGTTACGGTTTTTGAAGATCGTTTAGTTGATGCCTTTAAAAAACAAATTATAGATAAAACCAGCATAAACATAAACGTCTCCGAAATTCACTTCTCTATTGTAAGAAATTTCCCTTATGGTTCTTTTATTCTCGACGATGCTCAAATATTTTATTCGAAAGAAAATCGCAAAGACACTCTTATCGCTGCTAAAAAAATAAGTTTCAAAATTAACACATTAAATCTTTTTCGCCGCATTTATGAATTCCCGGAAATAATTATCTCGAACGGTATAATTAATCTGAATAACGATAAACTAGATTTATTGCTTTCAGAAGAAAAAACGGCCAATCAGACAGGGTCCGACCGAATCGAAACTAAAAGAATAAAACTAAATAGATGTCGTGTAAAATACTGCTATAAAGAAATTGTGAAGCTAAGCCTTTTTCTCGATCACTCATTTTGTTCGGGCTCTTTACTATCCGATGCGATTGAGCTAAAACTCAACTTAAACATATATCGCTTAACCGGCAGCATCAATAAATTCCGCTTCAAAGCAAACGGTTTAATTGGAGTTACAACAACAATAAATAAAAGAGATCATATCTATCGATCTGATAATGGAATTTTTATCTTCAAGTCGATGCCATTTAACTTCTCTTTTATTTATACCCCAAAAATAGACCTCCTACAAATATCTTCTAATACAAAAATGATTTCGGCCAAAGAATTTTGTGGTTCGTTTCTAAAAACTTTGAATATTGGACTTTCACAGGGTTCTCTTTCTTTCGAATCGTTCTATAGCATCAATTTTAATAACCTAAACACTCAAAAACTGACAGTTAAATATGAGTTCAACAACTTTGCTTTTACAAAATACAAAGATTTTTCTCTTTCTAAATTAAAGGGAACAACAATTTTTTCAGGCGATTTTGAAAAGAATACCACAGAGATTAATAACTTTTCAATTTGCCATTTAGGTCTAGAAATAGAGGGTAGTTTAAAAATTAAGGACCTTTCACATCCTTACGCTCTAATTGATTGTAAATTTCAAAACATAAGAGAAGTGAATCTAAATAACAGGTATACAATAAACGGCAATATTTCAGGAAAATTAAAATCTTTAATTAAGATAAGTGATATTAACAATTTCGATTTAAACACATTAAATATTATTAAAATTAAATCTGAAATAATCTTTTCTAATCTATCTATCAAAAGTTTTGAGTTCCTAAAGGATCTTGAAGGAGGCATCGTTATTGATGATAATAGTTTAATTTTCAGAGGAAAAGGTCTTATTCATAATTCCCCGTTTACGGGATTCTTTTCGATTGAAAATTTTCTTGATGTTGCTCTCCGCAATGCTTCTCCTTCGCCAGTTATCTCTCTTGATATAGAGCATTTGAATCTAGATTCTATTCCTATGAGCACTTTAACTGGCGGTGATACATCAGCATCAATAAAATATCTGTTAAACACAAAGATCAAAAATCTAAAGTATAAGGGATTTATGATGAAAGATTTCTCAATTAGGCTTGAACATGAAAATGGCAAATACCAGTGTGATCAATTTTCGCTGAATGCATTTAAGGGATCGATTAACGGCAATTTTATTTATTCCCAACAAGAAGGATACGCTATTTCCTCAGATTTACAAGGCCTTGATATTCATAACCTTTTTAATTGCTTCAATGATTTTGGACAGAATACAATAACTAATAAAAATATCAGCGGATCGCTATCGGGGAAATTTGATTTATCCTTCAAGCAATTCCGTAACGGCAAAATTGATCCATTTTCTGTTGTGCTATCATCTAACCTAGAGATTGAAAATGGAAGACTCATTGGAATCGGTCAACTTAAGAGGGTTTATAAGTTTCTAAATCTCAACGAAGATGACTCTATTCATTTTAAAACTATTCGAAACAACATAGATATTGAACGGGGTATCGTTAAAATACCTTCTATGGATGTTGCTTCAAATGCTCTGAACTTTACTCTTACTGGACAACATGGAATAAACGGGGAATTTACATATTGGATCAAGCTAAACCTACGAGAAATTCTAGCCAAAAAATATTTATCTCATAGTCTTCATTCATCTGAATTTGAGGTTGACAATAAAAATGGGTTAATTTTCTTTTTAAGAATTAACGGCAATAACGAATCTTATAAGGTTAGTTTCGACAAAAAAAACACTGTTGATCGTATAAAAAGTGATTTTAACCAAGAGGGACTTTTACTTAAAAGCATTATCAAAGAGGAGTTTATAAATTCTAAAAAGGATAGTTTTTGGTTAAAAAAGTCCCTAGCACCAAGCCCCTTAAATAAAACTGACTCCATTCACAATAAAAATCAAAAAAAACCTTTTAAGATTGAATGGGATGAAATAGATTCAACTAAAAATTTATAATCAAAACAATACCGCCGTGGAGATCAAATACAATAAACTTCGTTGGAATGTTATAATTATCCTAATTGCCGGATTGATTGTTTCCTCTCTAATTTTCACGAATAGTCTCGTAAAAGTTCTCTCAATAGAAGAGCGAAAGAAAATTGAACTTTGGGCTGAAGGGATGAAACAGCTGTCGGATCTCGAAAGCTCCAACAAAGACATAACTTTTGTTTTTGAGGTTATACAAAACAACACAACCGTTCCGGTTATATTAACCGACGAAAAAGATAGTATTCTCTCATTCAGAAATATTCCTTTCGTTAAAATTGACTCCCCGGAGAAAGCGGCAAAGGTTCTCAATAAAATGAAGAGCTCCCATGAACCAATTCTGGTAACCCTTCTGGATGGGAAAAAAAATTACATCTACTATAAGGACAGTATTACGCTGATTCGATTAACATACTATCCTTACGTGCTGGTTGCAATAATCATTATTTTTCTGATCATTACCTATTTTGCTTTTAGCCAGGCGAGAAGAGCCGAACAAAATAGAATCTGGATCGGCTTGGCAAAGGAAACAGCACACCAGCTGGGCACTCCTACTTCATCTTTACTTGCTTGTTTAGAAATTCTTAGGGAGGGAGGTGATGGTCCGACCGTTGCCATTGAGCTTGAAAAGGATATTCTTCGTCTAGAAAAAATAGCAGACCGGTTCTCTAAAATCGGTTCCATTCCCTCGCTCGAACAACAGAATATCGTTGATATAATCAATAAATCAAGTGATTACCTTAAAAGTAGGGTTTCAAATAAAATCAAATTCACAAAGCTTTTTGACGAAAAAGAAACGGTATTCATTCCCATAAACCCTATACTGATTGAATGGGTTGTAGAAAATATCGTCAGAAATGCTGTGGATGCGATTCAAGAAGAGGGTGAAATTCTATTCAATATCGTAGACCACACACAGGTTGTTTACATCGATATATCAGATAATGGTAAAGGAATTCCAAAATCAAAATATAAAACGGTTTTTGAAGCGGGTTACTCAACGAAGTCGAGAGGTTGGGGATTAGGCTTAACTCTATCGAAGAGAATTATTGAAGAGTACCATAACGGAAAGATTTTCATCAACTATTCAGAGGTTAACAGGGGCACTTCGTTTAGGATTGTATTACCCAAAAGCAAGCGTTAAAACTATGGAATTGGGTCATATCCATGACCTCCCCAGGGATTACATCTTCTTAACCTATTTATCGTCAACCAAAGGCCTTTAAAGAATCCATGCTTTTTAAATGCTTGCAATGAGTATTCAGAACAAGTGGGGGTAAATCTACAACTGTTT
>JAYTVX010000246.1:0-7329 GCA_043743775.1 Bacteroidales bacterium
CTAAGGTTTTTCTTGTTTGAAGCCAATTTTCGAACGATTGTTTTTCATTTGCATAGTTTTCTCTTGCAATTTCTATAGTTCTTTCTATGGTGCTCTTCGAGGTATTTATCTTTTCAATTTCAATATTTATATCGTTGATCTTGTTGTCAAGGTCGGCCACTTTAACCTTATCAATATAATTCTCAACTTCAGGGCGAACCGTCACCGTGTCGAGATCATCGATAATTCTATTGGATAATAGAATTAAAAAAATGCAAAGAATTATCGAAATGGAATAGTATACAATTCGCGATGTCCGTTCAAGTTTTTTACTGTTCAGTTCCATTTTAATTGAATTTATGAAGTGTAATTAGTTATAAGGTATTTATGTTCTGGGATTTGCCATGCCATTGCTAATGATTTAAACACCAAACTCTTTCATGATTCGAGCAATCTTATCGTCAACCTCTTTAACCGCTTTTGGAAAATCAGCCAACGATTTCATTTCCCCTTTTACACCAAAGTAGAACTTGATTTTCGGCTCGGTTCCCGAAGGGCGAACAGAAACTTTTGCGCCATCGGCTGCTATGAACTGAACTACATCCGACTTCGGAAGATTAAGTTTTGTTTTTAATCCAGTTTGGAGGTTAACTGTTTCCTGCTTCAAATAGTCGTGGAAGAGCAATATTGGTGATCCATCGATAGTTTTAGGAGGATCGTTTCTGTACTTTACCATCATCGCCTGAATTTCTTCAAGACCCTCTTTTCCCTTAAGTGTTAATGATTTTAAGTGCTCTTTGTATAGGCCGAACTCCTGGTAAATATCAAGAAGTACCTGGTACATCGACTTTCCATTCTCCTTAGCCCAAGCCGAAATCTCGGCAAACATTGCGCAGGAAATAACAGCATCCTTATCGCGTATTGAGTCACCCACAAGATAACCATAGCTTTCCTCGCCCCCAGCAATAAAGGTTTTGATGCCTTCCATCTCCTTGATCTTCTCGGCAATGAATTTAAAACCAGTTAAAACCTCGAAGCATTCAACCTCAAATTTCTTAGCAATATCGGCCAATAGATCAGTGGTAACTATCGTTTTAACGATATACTGTTGACCGTTTAGCCTATCCTTCTCCTTCCACATCTTTAGTATATAGTAGATTAGGATTGATGCTGCTTGGTTCCCGTTTAGAAGTGTAAATTTTCCTTCATCATTCTTTACACCTATACCAACCCTATCGGCATCCGGATCGGTTGCCATTATAAGATCTGCATTGGTTTCAACGGCTTTATCAAGGGCAAGTTTTAATGCAGCAGATTCCTCTGGGTTAGGCGATACTACCGTTGGGAAGTTTCCATCGATAATATTCTGTTCGGGTATGCTTATGATGTTTTCGAAACCAAACCGTTTAAGTATTTTAGGAACTAGTGCAACCCCAGAGCCATGAATTGGAGTGTAAACCAGCTTTAAACTTTTATGTTTCTTGTTGATCTCGGGCGATAGGGATAGGGATACTAATTTGCTTAGGTATTTCTCATCCATATCATTCCCAATGATTTTGATAAGAAATTGATTTCCTTGTAATTTTACCTCGGTGATGTCTTTAATTCTCTGTACTTCGGATATTATACTTTTGTCATGGGGAGGAACAATCTGTCCACCATCTTCCCAGTAAACCTTGTAACCATTGTACTCCTTTGGATTGTGAGAGGCTGTTATTACAATCCCGCACTGACATTTTAGCGTTCGAATTGTAAAACTCAGCTCTGGGGTTGGTCTTAACGATTCAAAAAGGTAAACCTTAATGTTGTTAGCGGAAAATATATTTGAAACGGTATCGGCAAATAGTTTGCTGTTGTTTCGAGAGTCGTAAGCAATAGCAATGCTAATATCTTGTTGATTTTGAAACTGTTTGTTGATGTAATTGCAGAGCCCTTGGGTTGCCATCCCAACGGTGTAGATGTTCATCCGATTCGTTCCAACACCCATGACACCCCTTAATCCTCCAGTACCAAATTCAAGTTCCTTATAAAAAGCATCGACTAGCTCTTTTCGATCAGATTTGATAAGGTCAGCAACTTTGTTTCGAGTTTCTTCATCAAATGGTTGTTGGGTCCATTTCTGTGCTTTTTCAAGAACAAGCACTTCAATATCCTTTTCGCTCATGACTAGATGATTTAAGTTAGACCTTCTTCTCTAAGAATCTCAATACAATTCCCTAGACTTTTTTCCCATTGAGGTATTTCAATATTATATAAACTTCGAATCTTGTTTTTATTGAAAACACTGTATTGTGGGCGTTTTGCAGGCAATGGGTACTCTTTGGTTTCGATAGGGGTTATCTTACAATCAATACCAGTAAAAGCTATAATCTTATAAGCAAAATCGTACCAGCTGCAAACACCCTCGTTGGAGTAGTGAAAGATTTCGGGAATAAAATGATCGTGCCCTTTTGAAATAATTGTCAGGATTACATCTGCAAGATCTCTAGCATAGGTTGGGCAACCATACTGATCGGCAACTACCTTGAGCTCTGGCTTGATTTTGGCGTTGCGGAGAATAGTTTTAACAAAATTACTTCCATAGGAAGAGTAGAGCCATGATGTTCTAATGACCATACTAACTCCTGTTGACAGCACTTCTTCTTCACCTTTGAGCTTGCTTTTACCGTACTGAGATACAGGATTTACAGATGAGGATTCATCGTAGGGAGTTTTAGATTCACCATCGAATACGTAATCGGTGGAAATGTGAATCAACCTACAACCATTATCCTTACAGGCTTTGGCTATAATGCCTGGTGCAAGTGAATTTATCTTAGCCGCAGCTTCAATATCCTGCTCAGCCTTATCAACAGCGGTGTACGCAGCACAATTAACCACAAAATTGGAGTTTACGGCTTTAATATACTTATTGATCGCAATTGGATCGGTTATATCGAGTTCATCAATATCCGTAAAAGTGAGATTAAGCGTTGGGAAGCGTGACGATATTGCTTGAATCTCTGAACCCAGTTGCCCTTTCGAGCCAGTAACTAATACCTTGATACTAATGTTTTCCATATATAAAATTCATCTCTGCTGTTGAAAGAATTGGGTTAACTTTATCCTTCGCTGAAATAACTGCTTGTTCCAAATCAATTCTCCAATCAATGCTTAAATCGGTATCATTATAGAGTATTCCGCGCTCAGCATTGGGTTGATAAAAATTATCGCATTTATAGTTTACAATTACCTCATCGCTTAAAACTGAGAATCCATGAGCGAATCCCTTTGGAATGAATAGCTGAAGCTTATTTTCTCCTGAAAGTTCGATGGAGAAATGTTGTCCATAGGTAGGTGAACCGTTGCGAATATCAACAACAACATCAAGGATTTTCCCAGAAATTACCCGAATTAGCTTTGTTTGTGCATACGGGGCAAGCTGGTAGTGCAATCCTCGTAGAACTCCTTTAGAGGATTTTGATTCATTATCCTGAATAAACTGAATATTAATGCCATTTTCAGAAAGTACGTTCATATTGTAGCTCTCTAAAAAATAGCCCCGTGAATCCTCAAATACTTTGGGTTCAATGATAAATAAATCGGGTATAGCCGTTTCAATTAACTTCATAAAATATCTTCGTTAGCAATTCTTAAAAGGTACTCACCGTACTGATTCTTTTTCAAAGGTTCGGCAAGCTGTAACAGTTGATCTCGTGTGATAAAACCATTTTTGTAAGCAATCTCCTCCAAACAAGCGATCTTCAATCCTTGTCGATCCTCAATGGTTTGTATAAAGTTAGATGCTTGAAGCAAACTTTCGTGAGTACCGGTATCGAGCCAAGCAATTCCTCGGCTTAAGAGTTTAACGTTTAAACGGTTTTCATTTAGGAATAGACGATTCAAATCGGTGATCTCAAGTTCGCCCCTTGCTGAAGGTTTTAAACCCTTGGCCTTGGCTATAACATCATTGCTATAAAAGTATAATCCGGTTACCGCGTAATTTGATTTTGGTACTGTAGGTTTTTCCTTAAGGCTAAGTACTTGACCTTGCTTACTAAATTCAACCACACCGTACCTCTCAGGATCTTTAACGTAATAACCAAATACAATCGCTCCATCCTTAATCTCTGCACATTCCTTAAGTACACCCCCAAAACCTTGTCCGTAGAAGATATTATCGCCTAGAACTAGGCAAGCACTATCGTCACCAATAAATTTCTCACCTATAATGAATGCTTGAGCCAATCCATCGGGCGAGGGTTGTTCAGCATATTCAATCTTAAGGCCCAGATGAGAGCCATTTTCGAACAGATCTTTGTAGAGGCCAATATCTTTGGGTGTTGATATAATAAGGATTTCGCGGATACCAGCGAGCATTAATACCGATAGCGGGTAATAGATCATCGGCTTGTCATAGATGGGTATTATCTGCTTTGAAATACTCTTGGTTATTGGGTATAATCTAGTTCCAGCACCACCTGCAAGTATAATTCCTTTCATACGTATTATGGTTTTAATATTTTAGAAAAATAGTTGATTGTTGGCTTGAGACCTGCTTCGAGTTCGACTTTTGGCAGCCAACCCTCTAACGATTTGATCGCAAGCGAAATATCGGGTTTGCGTTGTGTTGGGTCATCTTGAGGTAGCGGTTTGAATACAAGTTTCGATTTGCTCTCAGTTAAAGAAATAATCCTGTTAGCCAGCTCGAGGATCGAAAATTCGGTAGGATTCCCAAGGTTGATTGGCCCTATTATGCTATCGGGGGTATTCATCATTTTTATCAAGCCCTCAACTAGATCATCGACGTACATGAAGCTTCTGGTCTGTTGTCCACTACCAAATATTGTTATATCCTTATTCTGTAATGCCTGTATTGCAAAGTTGGAGACTACACGGCCATCGTTGATACTCATCCTTGGTCCATAGGTATTGAATATCCTTACAATTTTGATTTTAACATTGTTCTGCTCGTAGTAACTCATGAAAAGAGTTTCGGCACATCGTTTCCCCTCGTCGTAGCAGGAGCGAGGACCTATGGGATTCACATTTCCCCAGTACGATTCAGGTTGAGGGTGCACCAAAGGATCGCCATAAACTTCGCTTGTTGAAGCTTGAAGAATCTTGGCATGAACTCTTTTGGCTAAACCCAACATGTTTATCGATCCCATTACCGATGTTTTCACCGTCTTAATGGCGTTAAGCTGATAATGGATAGGAGAGGCAGGACAAGCTAAATTGTAAATTTCATCAACCTCAGCAAAATAGGGGAAAGTAATGTCATGCCGAACGAGCTCAAAATATGGGTTATCCATTAGATGAACTACATTCTGCTTGTTCCCGCTAAAGAAATTATCGACACAGATCACCTCATTCCCATCGTTGAGCAAACGTTCGCAGAGATGAGAGCCAATAAAACCTGAACCACCTGTAACAAGTATTCTTTTCATTTAGCTGGGTTAGGGTAGAACAACCTTTCGGCCAATGCTATAGTAAACAAAACCTTCCTCAACCATTTCGGCGGGTTCATAAATATTTCTACCATCAAAAATTACCCTCGATTTCAAGATCTTCGCTAGTATTTTGTAGTTTATTACCCTAAATTCTTGCCATTCAGTCATCAGCACTAGAGCGTCAGCATCATTCACCGCATCATAAAGATCTGTAGCGTAAAGGATTTTGTCACCAATTTTTTGGTGGGCTTCATCCATAGCCACCGGATCATAGGCTTTAACGGTCGCACCCGCTTCAAGGAGTTTTGAGATTACAACAAGCGATGGTGCTTCGCGCATATCATCGGTGTTGGGTTTGAAGGAGAGTCCCCAAATCGCGATACGTTTTCCATTTAAATCACCATTAAAGTGATGTAGTATTTTGTTGAAAATGATCTCCTTTTGTCTATCGTTAACCGATTCAACGGCCATCAGCACCTCAAGGTTATAGCCGTTCTCCTTTGCGGTTTTTATTAGCGCCTTAACATCCTTTGGAAAGCAGCTTCCACCATACCCCGCGCCTGGGTAAATAAATTTATTTCCAATTCGAGTGTCTGAGCCAATCCCTTTTCGAACCATGTTCACATCAGCACCAACAATTTCGCAAAGATTAGCAATATCATTCATAAAACTGATTCGCGTTGCAAGCATTGCATTCGCAGTGTATTTTGTAAGCTCTGCCGATGGGATATCCATAAAAACGATGGGGTGCCCATTCAATAAAAATGGTTTATAGAGCTTCTGCATCATCTTTTGTGCTTCATCCGATTCCGTCCCGATTACAATTCGATCGGGTTTTAAGAAATCTTCAACTGCTGCGCCCTCCTTTAAAAATTCCGGATTTGAAGCAACATCGAAGGGGATTTCTACTCCACGTTTGTTGAGTTCTTCCTGAATGGCTTGTTTAATCTTCTTTGCGGTTCCAATTGGAACCGTACTTTTTGTTGTAACCACGAGGTAGCTGCTCATCGATCGCCCAATTTCACGGGCAACACCGATTACATGCTTAAGGTCAGCGCTACCATCCTCATCGGGGGGGGTACCAACTGCAATAAAAACATTTTCAACTCCTTCGAGGCTCTCCTTTAGGTTGGTAGTGAAAAAGAGTCGTTCCTTTTCAATGTTTCTCCGAACCATCGTTTCTAAACCGGGTTCGTAGATGGGAATTATTCCTTTTTTGAGATTTTCAATCTTATCCTTATCAATATCAACGCAGGTTACAATTACTCCCGTTTCAGCAAAACATGTTCCTGATACTAACCCAACGTAGCCAGTTCCTACAACTGAGATCTTCATTGCTATTCATTTAAAAGTTAAAAAGAGATCATTCCATTAGAGATTCAAAAATAGGTTTTAAAAATGAAACACCCATGTAGTAGCCCACACAAAAATGCATGAACAAAACCATGGGTGTACTATATGATCATGAATCCATATTAATATTGACGTTGTAACGTAATCAATAATAGTTTATTAAGTGTTTTTATTTTACATGTGTATTAAAATTGTGAGGCCTTAGGGTAGGTTGAAGTTTTTTTAGGAAGATAGCTCATTGAATTACCATTTAAATTTGGTTGTTGATCTTTATATGGAATTTTTTTAAAAAATGAAGTTCCTAAAGTAATTATTAACTTGATTTTATATATACTTAACTATTAGTGTTTACCTGACCGGATGGGCAGGTAGACAGCCTGTGGACAGGCATGCATCCGATACGTGAAGAATGTAAATTACATTTAAGGAACATATTCATTATTAATCGACAATTTTTTTTGTGAGGATGAAAAAGTTATGTACTTTTGCAGTCCATGTTTTTACTATTTATAATGTCTAACTAATTAATTTAAAGTAATTTAATGATTAATCACGATGAATTAGC
>JAYTVX010000247.1:0-2169 GCA_043743775.1 Bacteroidales bacterium
TTTGGGTAAAGGATACCGTGATTTCCAAAAAGCAGCAGATCAAATTAAGGAGGAAATAAACAAGGTCACCGATGATATTAAAAATGAAACGAATAAAGTAACCAACGGTATTAAGGATGAGGTTAATCAAGTAGTTGATAGCGTTGAAGAGGATTTAAAGGATAAAACAAAAACTGATCTAAAGGGGTAAGACGTGAAAGACAAAAGATAAAAGGCAAAAAACAAATTTCAAATTACAACCGACAGCTGATAACCGACAACTTCTTACCTTCTGGCTCACTTCTGATTACATTCAGTTTCACTTCTGGCTAACTCCCGATTATACTTTTGATTATAATAATTCCCCAAAATGGAATTTCAATTAATTATACATATCTTTGCCAACTATTTTTAAACTCGTTTTTTGAATAAACTGCTTAAAGTCAAATGAATAGCAGTTAAACATGTATTATGGATAAAGAAAATAACAAGAAAATCGGAATTAAACGCGAGACGCGCACCAATTCCGAAAGTGAGCCCACTAGGGTTTACAAACCACGAACCCTAAAGGCTTATCCTGTTCCAGCCCCAGACGATAATGGTGATACAAGCAGTCTAGCCGAGAACAGAGAATCGACCCCCTTCGAATCGGAAAAATCCGAAAAGAAACATTCTGACGATAGCTCTCCAAAAAAGAGAAAAACCACCTCCTCTGATGATCAAGATACAAAAAGGTCATATAAAAAGAGCGAAGGTAGTACTCCAGAAAATAAGTCATCCTATAAGCCCCGTACAGGAAACTTTAAACAAAGTAATGAGGAATTTTCTGCGGGGATAGAACGCACTATCGAAAAACCTACAAACGATAGAGTAATCAGCATACCTGAAAAACGTAAGATTGAGCGACCCGCAATCGATAAGAATGTCGATACAACGGAGAAGCGTAAGATTGTAATACCCTCAAAAGATAGAGCTAACGATTCGACAGAAAGAAGTGTTTCTCACGATCGCAGATCGGATGAAAAACCTTTTCCTCGAAAAGACAATCGTTTGGATTCAAAAAGTGATGAACAAAGACGTACATCAAGAAATACTGCTGGGAAATCTACAGGATATCTTTCTACCCATGTAGTTAAAACAAATGATAGATCCAGAATATCTGAGGGTGGACGTGAAGAGGGCTCAAGAAGACCCAGAACAAATAATGATGATAAACTTAGATTAGGTGATAGAACAAAGGATAGAAAACCCTTTAGTCCTAAGTCTGAATCAGATAGAAATTCAAAACTACGCTTAGTTCTCCCTGATAGTGGAGAAAAGATATATATCGATAAACCAATCTCGAAACCAAAAAGGGAATATGACGACAAGCCATTCCTTGAGGTTGATAACGATGGATTAATCCGTTTGAATAAATACATTTCAAACACTGGTCTTTGCAGCAGACGCGAAGCCGATGAATTCATACAGAACGGAACAATTACCGTAAACGGTGAGATCATTTCTCAGCTAGGAACGAAAATAGATCCTGCGGCTGAAATATGCTTCAAAGGGAAGAAACTGGAAACCGAGCATAAGGTTTACATTCTTCTAAATAAACCAAAGGATTATATTACAACTGTTGAAGATCCTAACGCTAAGAGAACTGTAATGGAACTTATCGAGGGTGCGTGTACCGAACGAGTTTACCCAGTTGGTCGTCTCGACAGGAATAGTACAGGTCTATTACTGCTAACAAACGATGGGGAAATGACTAAAAAGCTTACCCATCCAAGCCACATGAAAAAGAAAATATACCACGTTGGGCTTGACAAAAAGCTAACCCGCGAGGATATGGAGAAAATGATTGCGGGGGTTGATCTTGAAGGTGAGATTGTTAAGGCTGATGCAGTTGAATATACCGAAGAATCTGATGGCACAGAGGTTGGCGTTGAAATCCACACTGGCCAAAATAGAGTGGTAAGAAACATGTTTGATGTGCTTGGATATAAAGTTTCGAGGTTAGACAGGGTTTACTTTGCTGGATTAACCAAGAAAAATCTACCTCGTGGTAAATGGAGATTTCTAACTCAGATTGAAATCAACATGCTTAAAATGAATAGGTTTGAATAGATAATATCTGATAGAAAAGCGGAGTTAATCTCCGTTTTTTATATCATGATCCTAAATCTACCTTAAATTGATACTTTG
>JAYTVX010000248.1:0-2820 GCA_043743775.1 Bacteroidales bacterium
TGCAGCTCCGATGATGAGTACTTAACCTTCGCACCTGAAGCATTCGAAAAACTTGGTAACAAAGTAATCTACGTTGTAGCTGGGGAGCCAACTTGCAAAACAGAACTAGAGGCAAAAGGGATTAAAAATTTCATCAGTACAAAGAGCAATATCCTAGATACTTTGATTTCTTATCAAAATCTACTTAAAATATAAACACAGAGACACTGAGACTCAGAGATATTTAAACCCATGTCTGAAAGAGAGTACAACCTTATATCAGGTAATATCATAAATGCAGCCATCGAAGTTCATAAAGAGCTTGGGCCAGGATTGTTGGAATCTGTTTATGAGTATTGTCTCGTTGAAGAACTTAAAAGAAGGGGTTCAAATTGTGTGACTCAAGTTCGATTACCTATTGTTTATAAAGGCAAACAACTTGAAAAAGATTTTATAATAGATATTCTTGTAGAAGATATTATTATTGTTGAACTAAAATCAGTTGAATTATTACTGCCTGTTCATGAAGTTCAACTTGTTACATATCTTAAACTTGCAAACAAAAAACTTGGACTATTAATCAACTTTAATGTTCCTGTATTACACGAAGGCATTCGCAGAAGAATAAACGGTTCTTTATGAACCTATGTGTCTCTGCACCTTTGTGTTAAAATCTTAAATATTATGAGAAAAGATTTTTCAAAAATAGATATAAAGAAAGGTCACGACAGCAAAAAGAAGTTGAACCTGGAATCGAGCTGGTTAACACCAGAATTGATTGCAGTTAAACCAGTTTATACTGCTGAGGACCTTGAGAATATGGAGCATCTGAACTATGCAGCAGGGATTCCGCCCTTCCTTCGTGGTCCATACAGTAGCATGTACGTGACTAAACCTTGGACTGTTCGTCAATACGCTGGATTTTCAACCGCTGAGGAATCAAACGCATTCTACCGCCGCAACCTTGCAGCTGGGCAGAAAGGGTTATCTGTTGCATTCGACCTTGCAACCCACCGCGGTTACGACTCTGATCATGAGCGCGTAGTTGGCGATGTTGGTAAGGCTGGTGTTGCAATCGACAGCATCGAGGATATGAAAATCCTGTTTGCAGGTATTCCTCTCGATAAGATGTCGGTTTCGATGACCATGAATGGTGCTGTGCTTCCAATTCTTGCCTTCTACATCGTAGCGGCACTTGAGCAGGGAGCAACCTTAGAGCAACTAACGGGTACAATCCAAAACGATATCCTAAAGGAGTTCATGGTGCGTAATACCTATATCTACCCACCCGAATTCTCGATGAAGATTATTGCTGATATCTTCCAGTACACCGCTAAGAATATGCCTAAGTTCAACAGCATATCAATTTCTGGCTACCATATGCAGGAGGCTGGTGCTACAGCCGATATTGAGCTAGCGTATACCCTTGCCGATGGCTTGGAATATCTTCGTACTGGTGTTAGATCAGGATTAGATATTGATGCTTTCGCACCAAGGCTTTCATTCTTCTGGGCAGTTGGAATGAACCATTTCATGGAGATTGCTAAGATGCGTGCTGCTCGACTACTTTGGGCTAAAATGGTAAAACAATTCAATCCAAAGAATCCTAAGTCCATGGCGCTTCGTACCCATTGCCAAACTTCCGGTTGGAGTTTAACCGAGCAGGATCCATTCAATAACGTTGCCCGTACCTGCATTGAGGCTATGGCTGCTGCTCTCGGACACACCCAGAGTTTGCACACCAATGCGCTTGATGAAGCGATTGCACTACCAACCGAATTCTCAGCACGTATAGCTCGAAATACTCAGATTTATCTTCAGGAGGAAACTAATATTTGCCGTTCGGTTGATCCATGGGCAGGTTCATACTACATCGAGTACTTAACCCAAGAGATTACGAATAAGGCTTGGAAATTGATTGAGGAAGTTGAGGAGCTTGGGGGTATGTCAAAAGCCATTGAAACCGGCATTCCAAAGATGCGTATCGAAGAGGCTTCTGCTCGTAAACAGGCTCGTATCGACTCTAAAAAGGATGTTATCGTTGGGTTGAACAAGTATAAACTCGACAAGCAGGATCCAATTGAAATCCTAGACGTTGACAATACAGCTGTTCGTCTATCACAAATAGAGCGCCTAAATAAACTTCGCGCTGACCGCAATGAAGCAGAAGTTCAGGCTTCACTTGCTGCAATAACCCATGCCGCTAAAACTGGCGAAGGTAATCTACTTGCCCTTGCAGTTGATGCAGCGAAAAAACGTGCAACCCTCGGTGAAATCTCCGATGCATGTGAGAAGGTTGCAGGTCGCTATAAAGCAGTAATCCGTTCCATTTCAGGTATCTACTCATCAGAATCTATGGAAGACCAAACATTTAAAAATGCCCGCACACTCTGCGAAAAATTTGCTAAGTTCGAGGGTCGTCAACCCCGCATCATGATTGCCAAAATGGGTCAGGATGGACACGACCGAGGTGCAAAGGTTGTTGCAACAGGTTACGCCGATATCGGATTTGATGTTGATATGGGACCACTTTTCCAAACCCCAGTTGAAGCCGCAAAGCAAGCAGTTGAGAACGATGTTCATATTCTTGGCGTATCGAGCCTTGCAGCAGGTCACAAAACATTAGTTCCACAGGTAATGGAGGAGCTTAAAAAGCTTGGACGCGATGATATCATGGTGATTGTTGGTGGGGTTATCCCTGCTCAGGATTACCAGTTCCTCTATGACCTAGGAGTAGTCGGCATCTTTGGCCCAGGAACATCCGTTTCCGATGCAGCGGGGAAAATTTTGGAGATTCTCCTAAGTAGGCATAATGATTAATTAGTCTCCTAAACCTGACAG
>JAYTVX010000249.1:0-14261 GCA_043743775.1 Bacteroidales bacterium
GGGGAGCAATCGAACTACATCCCCAATGATAAAGAAGATGATTTAAAGGAAATCTTTACAAATTCAGAGATCATTACCATTCATGATGCGGGGCACTGGGTGCATGCTGAAAAACCAATGGAATTTTTAAAAGCAGTTTTGTTTTTTCTGAAGAGATCGAGAACACTAGACCAAGTCGTTTAATAAGTAATTAGACCCTTTCGAGACTAACAAACTCCGAAAGCTTTTTCTCTAATTTGCCTTGGAAAATCACATAAGCATGTTTTACTCTTCACTTTTTACTTATACCTTTTCACATCTATCTACTCCAACACCCGCTCAATATTCTCCGGGTTAATAATGGGTTCGTTTTTGTAGCGCAAGAACAGCTGGGCAACGGTTAACGCATCCTTCTCACAGTACTTTGCGATCCTATCAATATCCTTCTGCTTATAGTAGACCTCAGCAACCTGACTTCCATCAATATCATCCTTAGGAGATGGGATATTAAAAATGTTGGCGAGAAGAGCAAGCGAGGTATAGTTTTTATAATCCCCGAATTTCCAGAGTTCCATGGTATCAAGAAACTTCACATCCCAAGGTTTTTTTCCTGCCACATTAAGTAATTCGGGAAGCTCAATTCCATTAATCAGCATCCTTCGAGAGATATAAGGGAAATCAAACTCCTTTCCATTATGGGCACAGATGTTTGCTTTGGGTTTTGCACCAAATCGATTCAGCATTACTGAAAATCCTAATAGGATATCCTTTTCATTATCACCGTAAAAGGATTTAACCCTGAAGAATTTTAAACCATCATGATGAACAATAAAGCCAGCAGAAATACATATTATCTTTCCGAACTCAGCATAAATGCCCGATCGTGCAAATATGCTCTCAGCCGTTTCATTTTCCTTTAATAAATTGAATGATTTTTTATCCCAGAACGGCTTAAGGGCTTTGGGCATTTCGGTGTAGGATGGGAATTGAGGCACTGTTTCTATATCCAGAAAAAGAACTTCCTCTAACTTGACATCTTTTAGCATGATTTCATTAAATTGAGTACGATAAAAGAATACGCGTTAATATGTTATTTAACAGCAAATTACTAACATGTCTTTTTGTGCTGGAGTTTTGGATTAATGGAACTTTTTCAAAATCGCTTTCGTCCAGTAATCAGTGTCTCCATGACTCCCATTCAATTTAATATGAAATTACAGAAAAATCTTATTAAATACCCACTACATCAAAAATATAAACTTCAAGGTTAAACACCGTGAATACGTAATGTTTTTTCGATAAGAGAGGCCAGAATACTTATCGCAACGGAATTATTACCTCCCTGAGGAACAATAATATCGGCGTATCGTTTTGTTGGTTCAATAAATTGGAGGAACATAGGCTTTACTGTTTTCTCGTAACGCTCAAGAACCTTATTTAAAGATCTTCCACGCTCAACAATATCGCGTAGGATAACCCGCGATAATCTATCATCGGGATCAGCATCAACGAATACCTTTACATCCATCAAATCGCGCAGATCGGGATTAGCCAAAACCAATATCCCTTCTATAATGATTACATGGCGAGGTTTGATAGGAATTGTTTCTTTGGCTCTGGTACAAGTTAAATATGAATATATAGGTTGTTCAATCGGACTACCTTCCTTGAGCCTTTTAACATGCTCTACCAACAAATCAAATTCTATTGATGATGGGTGATCAAAATTGATCTCCTGTCTTTCCTCCAACGGCAATTGTGAATTATCCCAATAATAGGAGTCCTGAGGTATTACAACAACCTCTCCTGGGGGTAAAAGGTTTACAATTCTATTCACAACTGTTGTTTTTCCTGAACCTGTACCACCTGCAATTCCAACTACCAGCATTTTAATTATTCTTTTAAAATTAGTAACTTTGAGTGTTAAATTTGAATGCTAAAGTACGAATCTTTTTTATTTAATCTATTTGCATTCCCTTAACATATTTGGTATAATAATTGGATTAATCATAGCATATGGAAAGTCTTTACCCACTAAAATTCGAACCTATTTTTAAAGATTATATATGGGGTGGTACAAAATTGAGGGATAAACTCAATAAGAAAACGCCATCAAATATTACCCAATGTGCTGAAAGTTGGGAGATATCTTCGTTACAAGATAACATTTCTGTTGTATCCAATGGCTTTCTAGCCGGGAATAGCCTTCAGGAGTTGATAGAGATTTACATGGGCGATATTGTTGGGGATAAAGTATTTGATAAATTTGGTGATGAGTTTCCGTTACTCATCAAGCTTATTGATGCAACCGACACCCTCTCGATTCAAGTACACCCCGATAATAAAATTGCAAAGGAAAGACATCATGCCTTTGGAAAGACCGAGATGTGGTACATAATTGATAGTGAACCCAACTCACAAATCATAACAGGATTTAAACGCAAAACAACAAAAAGTGTATACCAAAAGCATTTAAGTGAAAATAATTTAAAGGATATTCTTAATGCAGAACAAGCAAAAAAGGATGAAGTATTTTTCTTACCAGCGGGTAGGGTTCATGCAATTGGCAAAGGGATTATGCTGGCAGAAATTCAGCAAGCATCAGATATTACTTACCGAATATACGACTGGGATAGAGTTGATAAAAACGGAAATCCTAGAGAATTGCATACCGACCTAGCTTTAGATGTAATCGATTTTAAGCAATATGATTCTTATAAATCTTCAAAACCACTAGCTAAAAACGAAGATACTGAGCTTGTCGGATCTGATTTTTTTAACGTAAATCGGTTAATTTTCAATAAATCGATTGAGAAGGATTACCATTTACTCGATTCATTTGTTATTTATATTTGTATTGAGGGAGAACTTAACATTAATTATGGTGAAGGGAATTTTGAGAGCCTAACAAAAGGAGAAACAGTTTTAATTCCAGCTGATTTAAAAGAGTTAACTTTAGAACCTAAGGAATCAGCAATGATTTTAGAGATATTTATAAAGTAATTAATTTATGTTCGATTGAAAAATAAGCCGATTCGATTCAAATAATAGTCATTTTATAAAATAAACTAATAAATATTCACACTTGTTTGGTTTATATATAGATTTTTTTCTAATTTCATCATTCGATGGATAATGTAATTTACTTCATAAAATCGACCCTGACTAGCGAGATGGCTTCTAGTGGTTTTCCCTTGATTTACAAGGGAGAGATGAACCACCAGATCATGCGATCGTTTGCTTTTATGGCCAATCGTAAAATTGCTGAAAAGAACGTTCCCACTCCAACCCGCAAGAGAGTTTTTCATATTATGATTGAATGTTTGCAAAATATCACCAAACATTCCGACGATTACGACGAAAAAGAGAAGCAAATTGGTAACGGTCTTTTTATTGTTGGTGAAAATAAAGACTCCTATTACGTCATAACTGGCAATCTGGTTAGAAACGAAAAAATGGTTATTCTCGAAAGCAGGTTGGAAAAACTCAATCATTCATCCCCAAAGGATTTAAAGCACCTTTTCTTAAAACAGATGATTGAAGGAGAACTAAATGAGAAAGGTGGTGCAGGGCTTGGCTTAATTGATATTGCTCGTAAATCAGGGAAAAAACTTTACTACCATTTCGTTCCTTACGACAGCCAGCGTTATTTCTTTATTCTTGGTGTCACAATCCCCGTGACCGCTGAAGAGGATGACATTGAGGATGAATAGGTTGTTCACCATTCGATCGTACAAACATCAACATAAAGCCTTATCGAATTAATTTCTCATTAGTTTTAGTTATTATTGCTGTTTAAAAAAATTAATTAATTCAAGTAATTTTTGGTATAAAAAATGAAGAAAATCACCTTAATCTTAGCGCTTTTATTGGTAAATATCTTTATTTACGCCCAAAGTCAATCGGACAGCAAAGAAAGAGTACGTATAGCTAATAGCAAAATTTCAAAATCCGTTCAATGGACCTATAAGTTCTCTCAGGGGAAGATAAATACCAAAGGTTACATTACTACAGAAAGCAAGTACGATGAGAAAGGAAACGTAATTGAGGTTATCAATTACAAATCAAACGGACAAGTCTCATCGAAGCTTCAGTACAAGTACGATAAGTATAATAATAAAACTGAGTATCTTAAATTCGAGAAAAAAGATAAGCCAGACATCGAGCTCACCTACAAGCAAAGTTTTATTTACGATGAGAAAGGTATTAAAAAAATTGAGAATGGGTTTGATGGTATAACTCCCTACAAGATTATTTACAATTACCTTCCTGATGGGAGGACTAAGGATATTACAAAATATGCTTCGGATAATTCCATAATTGAAAAATGGGAATCGACATACAATAACAATATTCAAACCATAAATATTCTAAAACTAGGGAAAAACCTTGATTATATCCTAATTCGAAAACTAGATTCGAAGGGGAATATCCTTGATGAAACTAGAAAAGATCCAAAAGGGAAAGAGGTAAAACGCATAGTGACAGAATTCGATGCCAACAATAACATCCTTTCAAATGCTGAATACTATTCAGGAAAGTTTTCAAAAAAATTGGTCTATAAGTACAATGCTAAAAATCAACTTCTTGAAATTACTCAGGTTAATCCCGACGGTAGCGAAACCCTCAACAGGGCTTTTAAGTACGATCTGAAAGGGAATATATTGGAAGAAAAATGGTTTGATGGAATCCCTAACGAATTCTCCAGCAAGAATACCAAGTACAACGACAAGCTTAACCCTGAAGAGGTTGAATCGTACTACTCTGACTATAAATACAAGGTCCTCTATAAGTATACCTACGAATACTACTAAATACAAATCGCCTCTACCATAAAGTTTATTATTAACATCTTACCTTACAATGCAGAAACTTAGTAATTGGATTGATCTTGATCCCTATCAACTTAACGAGAATGTATTTGATCTTATAGATAATAAATGGATGCTAATTACGGCTGGCACTCCTGAGTATTTCAATACAATGACTGCATCTTGGGGTGGATTTGGAGTACTTTGGAATAAATCAATTGTTACAATATTTATTCGTCCTCAACGCTATACATATATGTTTGTTGAGGAAAATTCCTCATTCAACATCTCTTTCTTCGATAAAAAGTATAAACCTGCACTTAACTTTTGTGGTTCAAAATCAGGCCGCGATTTCGACAAAGTGAAAGAAACTGGTCTTACACCCACTATAACCCCAAAGGGTAATATCACTTTTCAAGAAGCGTATTTAACAATGGACTGTACAAAACTCTACGCTGATGATTTAAAATCCGATAGGTTTATTGATAAAACATTAATCGAAAAGATTTATCCTACAAAAGATTTTCATAGGTTCTTTATAGGAGAAATTGAAGGATGCTATAAAGTAAATTCAATTTAGAGAGAAGACGCTTCCTATTGATATTATTCCACAGGAACAATTTAAAGAAATTGGAATGGGGACGGCAAAGGCCAAACCAAGGATTAGCAGTTCGCGCTAACTAGGATCATCATCCCAATCATAGCTGTCAGAACTCGTGTCTAAGATACCCTCGATGGAGCGTCGATCTTTCTTAGTCGGTCGTCCAGTACCTTTATCACGATTACCCAGGAAAGCCATAAAGTTAGGATCGAGTTTTTGAAGTTCCTCTTTTGAGGTTATGTTTTCAACATAATCAGGAGTAAGCTTAGCCCCAATTCTATTTCTAGGAATCCCTTTTACAATGAACGAATAGTTAATTGGCGGTTTCCGAACAACGATTATTTGTCCGATTTGAACATCCTTAGCCGGTTTTACTGAAGTGTTATTAATTAGCACTCGTCCCTTTTTGCAATACTCAGAAGCAACTGCGCGGGTTTTAAAAATCCGTACAGACCAAAGCCATTTATCGATCCTGCTACTGCCCTCCTTCTCCATTTTTCTTTTTATTAAAGAAATTCATGGTTCGTTCTATACCAATGGTTCCGAAGCTAAAAATAATATCAATGGCTTTTTTAATGGATTCAGGAAGCACTTTAAGCTCTTCATCGCCCCACTCTCCAAGTACATGATCAACTTGATGGCCTTTAGGGAAATCCCCTCCAATACCAAATCGCAACCTTGAATAATTCTGACTTCCCAAAATACTATCGATACTTTTTAGTCCATTGTGGCCGCCATCGCTACCATTGGCTCTTAACCGTAAACTGCCAATGGGCAAAGCAATGTCATCTAAAACTACGAGTAGATTTTCAATAGGAATTTTTTCTTTCTGTAACCAATAGCTAACCGCCTTACCGCTCAAATTCATATAGGTAGATGGTTTTAAAAGAATATAAACTCTTCCTTTATACTTTACCTCAACAATTGAGCCATAACGGGCATCACTAAAACTAATATTGGACGCCTTTGCAAGGGCGTCCAATACCATAAAACCAATATTGTGGCGGGTGTTGGAGTATTCAGAACCAATATTTCCTAACCCTGCAATTAAGTACTTCAAAACCTAATTGATTAAGTTTACTCTATTTCTTTTCAGCAGCAGGTGCAGCAGCCGTAGCAGTTGTACCAGCAGCAGCGGCATCAGCAGTTTGTGCTCCACGAGCAGCTCTTGTTAGCTGAGCCGACGCAACAACGATAGATTTCATATCAACTAGTTGAACGTTCTCAAAACTCAAATCACCTAGTATGATGGTTTTCCCTAATCCCAAATTAGTAATATCTACTTCAAGCATCTCGGGCAATTCCTTTGGAAATCCGAAGGCACGTAGTTTACGGTTTACAAGAAGAACTTTTCCACCTTGCTTTGCAGCTTCGGATAGACCTGTAAGAACTACAGGAAGAGCAACAGTAACTTTCTTATCATCATATACACGAAGAAAATCGATGTGAAGAATTTTATCAGTAACCGGATGGAACTGGATTTCTTTTACGATTGACTCATAAATTTTGCCATCGATATTAACATTAACAATGTGAACGATTGGAGTATAAACAATTGGTTTTAAATCCTTCTCGTTTACAACAAACATAACATTAACATCACCTCCGTAAATAATTGCAGGTACTTGTGCATTTTTACGATACTGCTTAGCAATTTTTTTTCCAGTTTCGCTTCTCAACGAACCGCTAATTTCAATAATTTTCATGGTACTATTTTTAAAAAAGATTAATAATCAGCGCTACTCAGGACTGCCCCTCATCTTTTAGCTAGTCCCCCATTGCGCCATTATTCTTGAGGGGATAAAATTGGGCTGCAAATATAACAACCAAACATCAAAAAATCAAATCAATATCTATATAATAAAGTTGGTACTAATGGATTGATAGTTGTACACCTTATTAATTACATCTCCAAAAAGATCTGCTACCGTTAGCACTTTAATTTTACTAGTATCTTTATCCATCCGGAGTGGGATAGTGTCAGTAACAACAAGTTCAGTAATCTTGGAATCACGAATTCGCTCGTAAGCAGGACCAGACAAAACAGCATGGGTTGCCACAGCCCTAACGCTTAATGCCCCTTTAGCCATCATCATATCTGCTGCTTTGGTAACTGTTCCAGCAGTGTCTATCATATCGTCGAGAATGATCACATTCTTCCCTTCAACCTCACCAATCGCAGTCATTTCGCTAATCTGATTGGCCTTCTCGCGATTTTTATGGCAGATAACGAGCGATGCATTCAGGAATCGCGAGTAAGCATTTGCTCTTTTGGCTCCACCCATATCGGGAGCAGCAATTGCTATATTCTCGAGATTTAGGTTTTTAATGTAAGGAACAAATATCGATGATGCGTAAAGATGATCTACCGGCACATCGAAGAAACCTTGAATCTGATCGGCATGGAGATCCATGGTCATGACTCGATCGACACCAGCGGCGCAGAGAAGATTTGCGACCAACTTTGCACCAATAGCTACCCTAGGTTTATCTTTACGATCCTGACGCGCCCAGCCAAAGTATGGCATAACGGCTACTACTTTATACGCTGAAGCCCTATGGGCAGCATCTATCATTAGTAAGAGTTCGAAAAGATTGTCGGTTGGTTGACAAGTAGATTGAATAATAAAAACAGTAGCACCTCTAACCGATTCGTCGTATGATGTAACGAATTCCCCATCACTAAATACGGTCACATTTGACCTACCAAGTCCGATACCAAAACTTTTTGCTATATTTTCTGATAGATACCGCGTATTGCGCCCAGAAAAGAATTTTATTGCGTGGTTGGTGTGCATAAAAATATTATTTGCCTAGGTTTTTCGAGCGCAAAATTATAATAAAATAGGGATTTTTTCTTTAATTCTCTTGAAGAATATTTTTCAAACTTTTATTTATCTCTTGGATGTAATCCAGGATACAATCTCGGCCTATTCTGGCTACCGCCGAAGAGCAAAATATTTTAGGTAACTCTTCCCAGTAGTTTAACATCTCCTTCTTATAGATAGAAATATTATTCTCCAGTGTTGCAGTGTTAATTTTATCGGTTTTGGTAAAAACGAGAACAAATGGAATCATATTTTGGCCAAGCCAGTTGATGAATGCAATATCAATTTCCTGAGGTTCAAGCCTTGAATCAATAAGGACAAATACGCAATTAAGATTTTCCCTTTTTTGGATATAATTTGTAATCATCTCCGAGAATCGTTTCCTCGAACTTTTGGAAACCTTGGCATAGCCATAACCAGGTAAATCGACCAAATACCAGTTTTCGTTAATCAGAAAATGATTTATAATTTGAGTTTTTCCTGGCGTTTGCGAAACCTTTGCCAGGGTCTTATTACCCGTTATCATGTTGATTAATGATGACTTACCAACATTAGAACGCCCAATAAAGGCGTACTCAGGTAAAGTTGTATTCGGACAAATGTCAATTGTTGGACTACTTGTCATAAACTTTGCTGTTCGAATCACCATGATGCTTACAATGTTAATTTAACTAACGAGATAACCGTCCCAGATTATCGAATGCAAAGATACAATACTTATTTGAACTAATACAAGCAATACAATAATAAGATACTGAATATCAAATACAAAGACTTATCTAACATTTAGTTAGCCTATGAGACCAAAGTGTATTTTGAGATTTTAAAAAAAACGCTAACTCTGTTTCTTTGAGTAATTCTGCACTTCACGAAATACTCTTAAGAGGTTTTCGCCCCAAATCTTCTTAATGTCCCCATCGGAATAGCCTCTACGCATAAGTTCAACTGTAATATTCATCATCTGAGAAACATCCCTACACCCATCAACGCCACCGCCACCATCGAAATCGGTTCCAATCCCAACATGCTCAATTCCCATTAACTTTACCATATGATCGATATGGTCAACAACGTCGGAAACGGTTGCAAGTTTCTGAGGGTAATTCTCATCGATTAAATTCCAATCAATCGATGCCAAGCTATCCTGTGCAGGTGTTAAGTCCTGAAAATTGTTATACTTATTTCTGAGTGCCATTCTTGCACTATCCCTTTTAGGTGTTTTTTCGAGTTTTTTCACATAATCACTAAGGATACACATTTGCACAACGCCACCATTCTCGGCCATCTTGATAAGCATCTCATCGCTTAGGTTGCGGGGATTATTGCAAATCGCTCTGGAGCAGCTATGCGAAGCAATCACTGGGACTACCGAAATTTTAAGTGTTTCGTAGAACGATTTATCAGAAATATGAGAAACGTCGACCATTATACCTAAACGGTTCATCTCCTTAATCACGCTACGGCCAAAATCACTAACCCCTTTATCGTTTAGGGTATCCTTATCGGTTGACGAGCTACAAATCTGATTGTTCTTTGTATGGCAAAGGGTTACATATCGTGCACCTAAATCGTAGTATTTCTTAAGTAATGTGATATCATCTCCAAGTGGATATCCATTTTCGATACCAATATAGATGGCTCTCTTACCCTCTTGCTTCAGTCTGTAAATATCATCCGGAGTAGTTGCAATTTCAGCTCGATTTGGATAGCGAGCAACCTGAGTATGGACAGCATCAAGGATTTCGAGCGCACGTTTATTTACCTTTTCGTATTTCGCTGGAGTACAATCACCTTGACTAGTAAAAACAGCAAAGAATGCTGCATCAAGACTTCCTTTCTCCATTCTTAGCAAATCAACTCGGCTGCCCCTTGCAGAGTTTTTCTCACCGCTGAAATCGAATCCGAATCGAAGAAACTCCATCGGAGTATCATTATGAGTATCGATTGTAACCATTTCTTTATGAAGTTGAATCGCGTGCTCAAGAAGTTCGGATTCAGTTAATTTTTTACTACCAATAGTACACGAAACGAATAATCCTACACTAATTAGGAAAGTAATTAATTTTATTTTTCTCATGATCAATAATTTCATTTATAAGGATTATAGTCCAGTTGATTTGACGAGGCTCTAGCAAATTGGTTTAAAGAGAAATGAATAATCAGTATAAAGTCCTTGGACTTTAACGATAATACAATA
Source organism: Bacteroidales bacterium (assembly GCA_043743775.1). Classification (GTDB taxonomy): domain Bacteria; phylum Bacteroidota; class Bacteroidia; order Bacteroidales; family Tenuifilaceae; genus UBA8529. Next base: position 10,417 of record JAYTVX010000249.1, read on the forward strand.
GAAAAGGTTTAAACCTTAATTCTACTTTAATAGATTAGAATAATTCACTAAAAATCAACCTATTTACCTCAATCCCTAAAGGGGTTAGGTTGATTTTTCTGTTTTCTCCCTTTAGGGTCAAAAAAGCAGAAAAATTTTACAGTAAACTGAATCTGTTAAAGTAGAATTAATAGTCTTCAACAAATGACAATACATAAGTAACGGGGGAAAACAACCTCCGCTAAAAGTATATTAATAAAAGTCGGTTTATCTTAGGTTTTGTTCGCCTCTTCCTTTTCAAACGTGTAATCAGAAATATTAAAGCGTTCGAGCAGCGATTTATCGTTAATCTCTTTCGACAGAGATGTAATAGTATCGATAGGAACTTGGAAAAGATCAAGGATTAATAAACCATCAAGAGCATCATTAAACTTAGGATCGACATTAAAGCTGATAATCTTCCCATTCAACTTTACATATTTTTTTAAAAGCACCGGCATCCTAAACTCCGAGGGTTCAATATCTTTAATAATATTATCGAGTCGGCTAATATCGGTGCAATTATTGAAGATAATATCATAGTCATCCTTCTTGATATCAATTCGAAACATGTTCTTGGGTTTAATGTACCGTGCAAAATCATAGTCATAATAATTTGACTGCATAAATGAAATTATCAACCCCTTGGAGTAGCTTGAAAACCTATTCGAAATACTCACAGGACCAATCAAATATCGATATTCAGGGTTCTTTATCAAGAAATATAAAATACCCTTCCAAAGCAAAAACAGCGGAAGCGGCTTTCGCTGATAATCTTTTACAATAAACGATCGACCAAGCTCAATACTTTGCTCAAGAATTGGCGAAAATTTATTGTCGATTTTAAATAAACTATTAATATAGAACCCTTTGACACCATACCTATCGAGAATCTCCTTTCCCTTACCAACCCTATAAGCACCTACAATTCGCTTCTCATCTTCGTCCCAGATAAAGAGCTGCCAGTAGTATAAGTCAAACTCATCAATATCGATTGATCGATTTGTACCTTCACCAACATCTCGGAATGTCTCCTCACGAAGTCGTCCTAGTTCGGTCATGATGTTAGGCATTTCGACAGAAGGGGCACAGACAACGCTAAAATTCTTGCTTTTGAAAAGCAGGTAGTTTTCCATTAGCCTATTTGCTTCGCATTCAACCATTTCTTGAGGTGCCGGAGGTATAATAGGTTCGGGTTTTTCAGCAGGTTTCAGCTTATAGTTGAAAAACTTAGCCACCTCAATAGATGAACCCAATGCATAGGTTTTTAATCGTAAAAACCTACCAAATCGCTCAATATCTGAATATTCTTTTTGCTCTTGAACTGAAATTGGAGTACCAATACGAATTTTTATCACCTTATTCTTCTTATTCAGCATCTCCGAAGGAAGTTTTGCGGTACGAAGCATAGGATGAATAAGGCCAAGTAGGTGAAACAACCTACTGTTGGTCCCCTGAAAATATATAGGTACAACAGGAACCTCGGCTTTTCTTATAAATTTAATCATTGAGCTTTGCCATTGACGATCAACGGCACCTTCCTCTTCATTATCGTAATAGGTCGAGACCTCTCCTGCAGGAAAAATCCCAAGGGCATTACCCTCTTTTAAATGATTTAAAGCGGCTTTAATACCTACAACACTATTCGCTTTACTGCTATTGCCATCAAACGGATCAACAGGTATGATAAACTCGTTTAGCTGAGGGATTTTCTGAATAAGGTAATTTCCAAGGTTCTTATAATCTGGCCGCAATTCAGCCATCATTTTAATGCTCAAAATCCCATCCAGTCCTCCGAAGGGGTGATTAGAAACGGCAATAAATGGACCGGTTTTGGGGATCCGCTTCAGCTCCTCGGGGTTAATTTCGAACTTAACCTGAAGAATATCAAGAGCAGCATCAAGAAATTCAATCCCTTTTTTATCTGCAACCTTTGTATAAAGCTTGTTAAGCTTATTTAACCTAAGAAGAAACATGAGTAGTTTTGCAATGCCACCACCCCCAACTTTGAGATTTGTTGCTTTTTTAAATTCGTTCTGATCAAATAGATTCATTTTTCCTTTTAATTGTTATCGAATTTACAGCTCTTCGGTTATTCCTAAACCACTCGACTATTAATACTCGGATTGAAAGAATGCATTCAATTCCAACCTATCAACTATTCAAATAAAACCACACCTATGCGGGCAAAAATACAAAAAAAACGATAACTAGTTCAAAAGCTATCGGTAAGTTGAAGATGCTAACGAGAAACAAGATAGAATTAAATTTACTACTTTAACGATAAGAATAAAAAAGATGATATTTTTAGATTAAACTGACCTGAAAATTTTACATTCAACCCAAACATTCTATTAACTTTGCATTAAGAATTGACAAACTAATACCATGTAAGATGAAGAGAATAGTATTTATATCCCTATTAGTCTGCTTTAGCATATCAATCTTTGCAGAACGGAACTTGGTAAGACCCGAGGATATCAAGGCATTCCTGAAATCAACAACCTACGTTGTTTTAGAGGATAATCCTATGGCGGCATACAACTTCAAAATCAAAGAAGCCATTGAGAAGTCCTGGACAATAACCCCTTTTAAATTCATTTCCTCAAAGGAGTTTGAACCCATGCGTCAGGATATCGACAAATCCTTCTTAGTTCTTGTTCAAATGAAGTTTGATAAGGATAAAGTTCCTGCAGTTTACAATTTTTTAAGCCTTTCGATGGGAGCTGCGGTAAAAAAAATTACCGACATGCCCGATGTTTGCTCCGTACCATTAAGCTATTTTAGTGTACCCGAGGATGAATACATCTATAAGATCGAAGGGTTAATTCGTTTCATGCAAAATCACATTAAGTTAATCGACCAAAACCCTTCGCTGATTAAGAATAATATCTTTGAATATTACAATAAGAATACTAAGGATATTAAAGGGAAAGAGCTATGGGTTGTTGAAAACGATCTTGAAAAAGCCACAAGGGCTCTAGCTCAAATCAGGAAAAATTACTCGTATACTGTAAAAGTTGTTACACCTGATAATATTGAGAAAGCGATTGCCGAAAAAAATCCTAACGTTGTTTACCTCCATAAAGTTGGGCCTGCGGGAACAAGATTACAAGCTCGATGCTATAAATTAGTGATGGGTGCTAGTGATGATCAAATTTACTATTTCGATTACCATACCATTACAAAATCAGAAGGTGATGGTCTACTTGTATCAGATTTTAAAAAGATGGGCAGAAAGTAAATCTGCAAACATTTCATAACTTTGCCGCTGTCAGGTTTTTACTTTTCCCGACAGCGGTTATTTTTGCAATACAATTTACAACTGACGATAAATAGATAATATGGCTGACGAAAAGATAATTTTTTCGATGGTGGGGGTTACAAAAACCTTTCCACCCCAAAAAAAAGTACTAAACAACATCTACCTTTCATTCTTCTATGGAGCAAAGATTGGTATAATCGGGTTGAATGGGTCGGGTAAATCAACCCTGCTTAAAATTATAGCAGGCATTGAAAAATCATTCCAAGGAGAGGTTGTTTTTTCTCCTGGGTATAAGGTTGGGTACCTTGAGCAGGACCCTCAACTGGATGACACAAAAACTGTAAAAGAGATTGTTCAGGAGGGTGTTCAGGAAGTAGTTGATCTACTTAAGGAGTACGAAGATCTAAATGCTAAGTTTGCCGAGCCCATGGATGATGATCAGATGAATAAGCTGATTGAACGTCAGGGTGTACTTACCGAAATGATTGATCATGCCGATGGTTGGAATCTTGATTCTAAACTCGAACGCGCAATGGATGCCCTTCGCTGTCCTGAACCAGAT
>JAYTVX010000250.1:0-3081 GCA_043743775.1 Bacteroidales bacterium
TGCTCAAAGGCAAGGAATTTCAAAATGCCCATGTTAACGGTTGGATGGAAGCGTAGACCACCTTTATAAGGGCCAATAGCGCTATTCATCTCGATACGATATCCACGGTTAATCTGTATTTCCCCTTTATCATCAATCCAGGGAACTCTAAATATTATGGTTCTTTCAGGTTCGGTAATCCTTTCAAGAATTTTTTCATTATAGTACATTGGATGTTCCTCCATGTAAGGCATTATACTTTCGATAACTTCCCTTACAGCCTGATGAAATTCAAGTTCAGAAGGATTTTTAGCCACTACTTGGGCCATGAACTTGTTAACTTTTTGTTCAATAACTTCATTTTTCATGATGAATTGTTTTTAGTTAAAAGTTGTATTATTAATTTGAGTGAATGTTATTTTTAAATTGCAGTTGAAAGTTATTGTAAAAATCGTTTTAACCAACGAAAGTTCTTCAAATACAGTTATATACCGATGATGTAATTAGGCGATATACGTAAAGTGTCTCCGAGTTTCACTTAATTGTTCTTTTTGGGTTGATGAAGATGAAAAATGAACCTAACTTGAAACGATTTGAGGTGGAGAATGGAATGATTGAGTAATGGAGAGATGGCAATATTCCATCATTAAAACAGTGATTAAAGTTTATCAAGTTTTACAGTAAGAATCAACATACATCAAACACCATGGCTGAGAAACCTGCTGCGAATCCCGAAGATTTTTACAAACTGCTAGCACAAAGCAAGGAGAGGCTTAAGGAACTAGCTGCTATAAATCAAGCCATTTCTATTATTAAAGAGGGGCGATCCGTTCAGGATACTCTTCATCAGCTATGCCTTATTCTCCCAGATGCTTGGCAGTATCCTGAGCATACTATCGTTCATATTAAGTATGGGCAATACGAATTCCAAACTTCTGGTTTTAGAGAGACTCCATGGTGCCAAAAGCAGGAATTTGAGACCATCGATGGAGATTTTGGTTATATAGAGGTTTATTACACTTGTGAGTTCCCGGTTGAATACGAAGGCCCATTTTTAAAGGAAGAACGAGATCTAATTGTCAACATTACTAACATTTTAACTGGTTACCTCAATAGCATTAAAGGGAAAGATATTATCCGCGAGGTTAAGGTTATTCAAAAGCGTAAGCCAGAAGGTGAGGCGTCAACAAGCAGACAACTCTTGCAACGTTTCATCAATCAACATAATGCCGATAGGGATATTTACCACGACTTAATGCCCTTTAAGGTAAAGGAGATACTGCTCATTTCGACCCTTTATGATGCTTATAGCATCGAGAAAGAAGATCGGCTAACTGATAATATACTCGGTGAATATTCTAAGTTAAGTCTTTCAACTGTTCCTCGAATCACGGGTGTGTCAAACCTTGACGAAGCTCTTGAAAAGCTCGATGAGAAGTACTTCAATATGATCATCATCATGATGGGTGCTGATACAAAAACACCCCTTGAGATGAGCAGGCGGATCAAGCAAGAGTACAACTACATTCCCCTGTATCTATTGGTGAACAACAGTATCATCGTAAACGAAATGGAAAAAAACCCGGTTACGATTGCTAGTATTGATAAGGTGTTTGTTTGGAATGGGGATCCAAAGGTTTTCTTTACGATGATTAAGCTGCTCGAGGATAAGGTAAATCTAGAGAACGATACCCGAATTGCGTTAACAAGGGTAATCCTTCTGGTTGAGGATTCTCCCAAGTACTATTCACGATACCTTCCGTTGCTCTATAGTAGCGTACTTGAGCAGACCAAACGAGTTATTGAAGATGTTAGCACCGACGATCTTTATAAAGTGCTTCGTATTAGGATTCGACCTAAGATTATTCTTGCAGGTACCTATGAGGAGGCGATCGATATTTTTACCCGATATAAAAACTTTATGCTCTGCCTCATCTCCGATGTGAAATTTTATAAGAATAATATACTTGATGAGAAAGCTGGAGTTCAATTGGTTGCCCATGTTCGGAAAGAACTTCCAAGTCTTCCAATAATAATACAATCATACGAGCAGACCCAGGAGGAGACCGCATCTAAGCTCAAGGTCTCATTTCTAAATAAAAACTCTGAGATCTTAATGCAGGAGATTAAAAGCTTCTTAAGTAATTATCTTGGTTTTGGCGATTTTGTCTTTAGGGATTCAGACGGAAGCCCTCTGGCTATTGCATCGACAATGGAGGAGTTTGAACGTGAATTAAGGAGTATCCCTGATGATAGTTTGCTTTATCATGCTCAAAAAAATCACTTTTCCATGTGGTTGGCTGCCCGTGGCGAAATTCAGGTTGCAAGAATCATTCACCCTTCAACAATAGAGGATTTTTCTGGTCCAGAGGAGATAAGGGAATACCTACTCAATACCCTTAAGAAATATCGACAGGAGAAGCGAAGGGGGAAGGTTGTTGGCTTTGATACGGCATGGGAGGTTGATGAGAGCAACATTGTGAGCCTTGCCGATGGCTCATTCGGGGGCAAGGGGCGTGGATTATCTTTTATCAATACCCTAATCTACACGTTTGATATCTCGCAGTACACCCCGAATATTAACCTAAGAACACCTCGTACATCGATAATTGGTACCAATGAGTACGAATGCTTTATGGAGCGAAATAGCCTGTATGAGAAGGTTTTCTCAGCAAAGAATTATCTCCAGATACAGAAGTATTTCTTGGAAGCAGAGCTATCTGACCAACTCAGAATTAGGCTAGATAGGCTTTTGCAGATATACCATCGGCCTTTGGCTGTTCGTTCTTCTGGATCGTTGGAGGATTCAATTATGCAGCCTTTTGCTGGAATTTTTGAAACCTATATTGTTCCCAATAATCATCCCGATAAGCATGTTCGCTTGAAGCAGGCTATGGACGCTATTAAACTCGTGTATGCTTCCGTTTTCTCCGATACTGCGAGGGGGTACATCAAAGCGATCAACTACAAGGTTGAGGATGAACGTATGGCCGTTATTATTCAGGAGGTTGTCGGAAATACTTTTGGAAACTACTATTACCCGCATATCAGCGGGGTGGCTCAATCCTACAACTACTATCCTTTTGGGCATATTCAGCCCGA
>JAYTVX010000251.1:0-5979 GCA_043743775.1 Bacteroidales bacterium
TTTGCGCATCAACCAATTCAGGCATCAATAATGGAGTTTCGGGCTGTGAAATAAAAACAAACGTTGAATCGTATACAAGCCCAATATGCTGGCACAAGGCCATGGTTGTAAGTTCAATACCATTGTCAAGTTTCAGCCTGTTGGTTTGCATCTCGTTTTGCTTCAGCTGAACTTTTAGCAAATCGTTGCGCTGTGCCATCCCTGCTCGTTGAAAATTATTGACATCATGACACAAAGTATCGAGCAAGGACTGGTAGCTGGTCAGTGTTTTCTGCTTTTCTTTTAACGAAATGAGCGTCCAATACAGCTCTTCAGTTCTAACTAAGACTTCGGTTGTGGTAAGCAGTTGCTGTTTACGACTAACCTCTTCGCCCAAAATTGCCAGTTTATTTCCGTTCCGAATACGCCCGCCAACATATAGGGGCATTGAAACCGAAATATTGGCCGTGTTAATATAGTCGAGCATGTTCAGCGACATTGCTGGTGTAAAGCCAATGGGTGCTCCGGTTGACGTAGCATCGGCAAATATTGGGATATTAGGTATTTTTCCTTTGATTAAGTAGTCAGGTGAACGCATAGCCAATGCCGAAGCGCTTACAATGGGAAAATAATTGGTAAAAGCGCTCTTTCGTTGTTCAGCGGCTCCTTTCGCATCATATTCCGCTTGTTTGATCTTTTGGTTGTTCTTAAGGGCAAACTGTTTGCACGAATCCAGACTAATTGTTTGAGCCTCTGTATTAGCAGAGAAAAACATGATTGCAATTACAATTAAGGTTGTTACACCTTTTGAAGGAATTGACCAAAAATCGGATTTTTTAGGTTTATCGCTGTATGCCAATGAATACAGTATTGGAAGAATGTAAAGTGTAAGCACCATTGAAATTAACAACCCGAAACAAATAACTGTACCTAGTGGCCCCCAAAGGTTCGATCCGCTCATAATCATTGGTATTACACCTACTGCTGCTGCTGCCGAAGTTAGAAAGATAGGTCGCATACGTCGCTTCCCTGCTTTTAGAGCCGCCTCTCGTACAGGCATTTTGCTCTTTCCTCTCAGCTCAATGGCATAACCAATAAGGATTATTCCATTACGCACCACCATACCACAAAGGCTTGTGATACCCATAAACGCCGTCATGCTAAATGGGTAACCAACAAGTTTAAGTCCTATAGCAGCCCCGGGCAAGCTTAGAAGCATAGTTGAAACTATCAATAGCGACAGTTTTATTTTCTTAAACTGAAAAAGTAGAATGAAGAAAATAATAACGATACTAAGCCCCAAAGCAATGGTCATCGGGACAAATGTCTCAAGTTGTCCTTCGTAATCACCCCCAAAGCCAATTGAGGTTCCTTCGGGTAGTTTCAGATTATCAATTTGAGGTTTTATCTCGTTCGTAATTGCTGAAGCCATAACGTTTAATTCATTATCAACAGATATGGTCAATGTCCTTGTTCCATTTCGACGAACAATCGTACCCTCGGTCCATTCTGGAGTAAGTTTTGCGAATGAGCGTAATGGCGAAGCTGAGAAACTTGATAATGAGGTTACGTATTGGTCTGCAATTGTTTTAAAATTCTTGCCACCTTCGTTCTCCTGGGTAAGACGAACCTCCACTGGATAATCATTCTCCCATATAGTTGTTAGAGGTAACCCATCAAGCCCTACCATGAGTGAGGTTGATACAAAACCCTTTGAATACCCCATTCGATTTGCCTTATCACCATCAAGCGTTACCTTGATATTTTGCTGCATCTGCTCCCAATCAGTTCGAACCCAAGTAACATGCTTTGTCTTCTTCAGTATATCGTTTACTTGAGCTTCAACCCTACGAATATCTTTAATTGAATCGGAGGAGATACGTATTTCGATTGAACTTTTATTAAGCTGCATGGCAAGGGCTTTCCACTTAACATGGGCATTAACAAAATTATCAGCATATATAGGTGTGTATTCATTTACAATCTCTTTAGTAGCTTTATTCGAAATGGTATTGACAAGCAGCTGACCATAATTTGGCGATGGCATATTCGGTGCATAAACCGTATGAAACCTTGGCGAGCTCGTTCCGATAAAGCTGGTAACATTGGTTACCCTTTTATCTTTCATTAGGACATGGTCTAAACTATCAACAACTACTGCTGTGCTTTCTAGAGATGAACCGGTTGGTAGGTAAACCTCAACAGCAAATTGGTTGCGCTCTACCTCGGGGAATAATTGTTGATCGATTCCCATGAATAGAATTACGGCAAAGAGTATTGACGCAACTCCAACACCAATTACCGTTTTAGGGTAACAAAATGCCTTTTCGAGCGAAGCATCAAACCAACCCTGAAGTCGATCTAAGAATGTTTTACCTGTTTTTTTAGGGACTCCACGTTTTAACCCTTTTTTGATAAATACAAAATCGAGGTAAGGCACAAGTAATACTGCTACTAGAATAGAAACCGTTAAGGCAACAGCAATAACAACTGGTAACCAGTATACAAACTCACCAGCTGTACCCGGTAAAAAGAACATTAAAGGAACATATGCTGCAAGAATAGCAAGGGTTGCCGTTACAATTGGAGTGAAAAGTTCCTTTGCACTCTTAATAGCGGCATGCCAAGGTGATGTTCCATGATCGATCTTCTCTACATGGTTATCTATTACCACTATCGAATTATCGACAATCATCCCAAGTACAATAATAAGCGCAGCTAGCGAAACGGTGTGCAGTTCAACGCCAAAGAAGTAGAGTGCGCAAAGGGTGATGAGTACCGAAATGGGTACGGTTATCCCTGCTACAAATGCAACTCGGAATGGGAGCAGGATCATTGTAACTAGAATAACGGCTACAATGGCAATCAAAAACTCCCTCATAAAATCACTTACCGATTCCTCAACATACTTTGGGAGTTCAGAGATTTTTGCAATCTGAATATCTTTAGGACAATGCTTCTGAAAGGTTGAAAGAGCCTTATCCACCTCTTTCCCGAATTCAACAATGTTATTCCCCGGTTGCATTTCAAGCGAAAGCAGGATTGTTTTTTTACCATTCTGCTTAATATAATTATCAGGATCTTCGTTACGCCGTTCGATAGTGGCGATATTTTTAAGACGAACTACGTTCCCTCTAGGATCAGAATATACAATTTGATCGGCTAAATCCTTTTCCGACTCAAAATTTGCTGGCAAATGCACAGCAAGGTTATACTTTCCATCCTTAAGCACCCCTGCATAGTTTACCATGCCATTCATCTGATATGAGCCTAGCAGTGATAAGGTTTTGATATTGTACTCGTTCAGCATTTCGGGCTTTACGTTCACATAAATTTTTTCCTTCTGTAAACCGTAATGCTTGATTTTTGAAGCAGCTGGTATTTTGCGGCACTCCGCCTCAAGTTTTTTCAGCTCTTCCTCCATCTCCTTATAGCTTTTAGTATCGGACGAAAGGGTAATGAGCAAAGCAGCGGTATCACCAAAATCTGAATTTGCAATCAATGCAAGAACCCCCGTTGGGAGAGTTGCCTTTAGCTCACTCAAACCATGCTTCATTTTCGACCAGAACTGGTCGGCATTATTTACATCGTCGTTCAGCTCAACGAAAATATACATGATACCCTCTTTCGATTGAGAGTATGTTTTGGCCTTTTTTACCTCTTGATATCCGAAGATATAGTTCTCAACAACCCTTGTAAGCTGTGCTTCTACATCGGCAGATGTTGCACCCGGGTAAACTCCTACAATCACACCCTGTCGTATAGTAAACTGTGGGAACTCATTGCGTGGCATCTTCTTAAGAGCTATCACACCAACTATCATTAATAAAAGGGCAATGATGATTACAATATTGTGATTCCGCATTGCGGCTTCAATAATGCCTGCTTTTTTGTGGTTCATACTACAAACTGATTAAGCTGTTATCCGATAATTTTTCGCAACCCTCACTGACTACGATTTGTCCTGTAGTTAAACCATTAAGGACTTCTATGCCCAGCTCATTATAGTTTCCAACAGTAATACTTTGCTTTTTAACTCTTTTACTGTCTAATGAAACGACGAATACAAAAGTGTTGCCGTCACTATCCTTACTTACAGATTTATAGGGTACTATCATGGATGCAATCTCTCTTTCAAGGCTAAGCGTTACATCGCAGACCATACCTGGCTTAAGCTCTAGGTTGGAATTATTCACCGATATTTTCACAGCATAGGTGCGTGATATAAAATCGGCAACAGGGCTAATACTAGTTATCGTTCCCTCAAACGTCTTACCATCCAGTGCCGATACAGAAAGAATAGCCTTTTGCCCCTTCTTTATCTTGCTGATTTCATTTTCGGGAGCCGATATTTTAATGTTGACCGTTTCTATTTTTACCAATTCAATTGGCGATAACGAAGAGCCTATGGCTGATTGACCCGGCTCGATGTTTCTGCTCCCAACAATCCCATCAACAGGCGCTTTCATATCGCACTTTTCAAGATTATTCCTCGAAAGCTCTAGTGATGATTTTGCCTGCTGCATGTTTGATTCCATCTCCACCCATTTAATCTCCGTTAAGCTTCCTTGATCGTGCACAGATTTTAAACGATCATATGCATCCTTTGCCTGTTCATACTTGGCCAGTGTTACGTTGTAAATATTCTGCATATCCGATTTATCAACGCTAGCAAGCAGCTGACCTTTTTTTACAGCATCGCCAACCTCAACATAGATTTTTTCTATTATTCCCGTGCTCTGGAACGATAACGGGATTGTCTGAGATGCTTCAATCGATCCGCTGTAACGAAGATTATATGACTTTTCTGCTGGTAATACCCTTGCAGTACTAACTACAATAGTTTTCTCAGGATTTGTTACTGGGGTTTCAGTTCTCCCACAGCTCATCGTCAACCCAATAAGAATTGCCGAATAGAATACTTTTTTCATTTGGATATTTGTTTGATTTTTAGTTTTCATCATAATAGATACTAAACGGTTAGTATGCTTCGTTGTTTTTAAAAAACATACTGAACGAACAGTATGTTTTGGATTATTAAAAAAGAGGACTACTCCTCTAAAGAATTAAACTTTCATAATCTTATAAAGCTCATATAGTTGCTCTCGTAATGTTTCAATGGCTTTCTTAGGTGAGTTATACTGTATCATACTAGTTGCAATACCTGCGTTTAGCGAAAAAAAATTCATGGCCATAACGTCAGCGTTAATATTCTTTCGTATTTCGCCATTCATAATGGCATTATTTAAAACAATCTTAATTTTATCTAACTCACTGTTTAATAATCGATCTTTTTCCTTGGCAAATTCAGGGTAGTGCCTAAATGCATCAATGAGGAGTGCCATATAGCTTAGCGGTATAAACTTGGGGTTCTCACCAAAAATACTAAGCACAATCTCGTTCGAAAGCTTAATTGATTCTTCGATATATTGTTGGAGAGTAATATCTTTCGCTGGAACAAAAAACTTTTCAAAAGGCAAATATTTGTTGATTACCGCCTTAAAAAGCTCCTCCTTATTTGTGAAATGGTGATATAATGCTCCCTTAGTAAAACCGATAGCTTTGCTAATATCACTGATTGAAACAGCTTCATAGCTTCTGCTTAAAAATAGGCTATATGCCTGATCTATAATATATTCTCTTGTATCACTCATAACAAAACATACTGAACGATTGGTATGCAAATGTAATACTATTTTTTTATTCGCAAACAATTGCAGAAAATATTTTTGTTTTGGGGAGAGAATAGGATTACTATCGTGATCACTGAGGGGGAAAATCCAGGAAATTTTCCTGTGTTTGCTGTGCTCACAAATGATTTTTTGTTTTTAGGGCAGGCCAAACAAAGTATGAGGCTGCCCTAAAAATAAAAAATCCCCTAACTGCGTTAGAGGAAAGTTCATTTGCGGAGAGAATGGGATTCGAACCCATGAAACCCTTTTGGAGTTTACACACTTTCCAGGCGTGCGCCATCGACCAACTCGGCCATCTCTCCTTGGA
>JAYTVX010000252.1:0-2767 GCA_043743775.1 Bacteroidales bacterium
TCACGCGTTAGTACAATACACGCTTCTCCATTTTTAATTGAAGTCCAATCCTGAATGAACTCACCGGTAACCCAAGCGCCATCTGGGATTGGCAGCATCGAATCACCGCTAATTTGGAATGTACGATACTTTCGATCATTTTTCAGGAAGGGTAAGCGGTACACTGGAAGTGAGTTAACATACTCCGGATCGGCATAACCCGACATGTAACCAGCTTTTACTTTTGCTGTAACCAGCTCAATATTCTCTTCGTTATCGTTCCCAACCGTTGAGGTAAGCACCCTGAGATTTGTTCCTTTGGTATAGATATCGGAACCCTTTTCGATCTCTTCAAACTGGAATTCGGTGAACAAACTCAGATCAACCTTTAAAAGCATATCAACAGAAATTCCAAAAAAATCAGAAACGGCCAGCTGAATATTAAGAGTAGGTTGCGAAACCTTATTCTCATAGTTATTCAGAGTTGGTCTTTTAATCTTTAAAAGCGAGGCCAACTCTTCCTGAGTTAAGCCTTTGCGCTTCCTTAAGGTCTTGAGGTTTGAGTAAAAGAACATAGCGTATTGGTATTTTAGTAATCAAATAAATGATTAAATAGTAAGCAAATATAATTTTAAGGAACCTTATATGCAAGAATTTACCATTCTTTTTTTGATTATGGAGGATGTTGTGAAAATCCAAAATTCAAAACCCAGAACCCAGAACTCTTGCTAGTAACCAAAAACATGAACCTTTAATTATTGTTATCCAAAAAAACACCAATTAGTTTTTTACTATCTCGCACTATTCGTAATTTCAGCATCAAATTTCAAGGTATGACTTTTAAACGAATTGTTTTAATAATGGCCATGGAGGATGAGGCCATGCCAATCATTCAGGAGCTTAATCTAAACCATCGAGGAAAATTGCTTAGCCCTTTACCCATGGAATTTTACGAGGGTAAGTATAAATCCATTAATGTCGATTTAGTAACCAGCGGCAAGTGCGATAAATATAATGTTGATAATGTTGGACCACAAGCAGCTATTCTAAATACAGCAACAGCTGTTAGTCGGCTTCAACCCGATTTGATTATTAATCCGGGTACCGCTGGTGGTTTCGTAAAAGCTGGCGGGAGCATCGGTGATGTTTACCTCAGCTATCCGATGATCTGTTACCACGATCGACGTATTCCTCTCCCTGGTTTTGACGCCTATGGCATTGGTTCATATTACTGTTACGATACACGTGTAATAGCTTCAAGTTTAGGACTTAAAACGGGTATAGTATCAACTGGTAGTTCGCTTGATTATACCGAAAAAGATTTAGAGCTGATTAAGTCTTACGGAGGAGTTATTAAGGAGATGGAGGCGGCATCTATAGCTTGGGTTGCCGACTTGTATAAGGTTCCTTTCTTTGCCATTAAGTCGATTACCGATTTGGTTGATACTTCAACCCCAACCGAGGAGGAATATTTGAGAAACCTTACATCCGCCTCATTTACCTTAAGTAAAGAGGTTTTAAGAGTCATCGATTTCTTATCAAAATAGAACGAACCATCGATTCCTTGAATTAAATGATAAAGCTGCGAAAGATAGGGCAAGAATTACATTTTAGCCCAATTGATAAGATAACCTTAGGGTATATCATTACAACACTCCTTTTTATCATTTTCTCATCGGGACAATTAGAACGAGCATGGTTACATATCCTAATTCGATTTATTCTAATAGGTTTTATAGGTTGGTTAGCGTGGTTTACGCCTAAGATTAGGCGTGATTTTTGGTTATTTCTTAGAAGTACATATCCATTACTACTGTTTGGGTTCTTCTACGCCGAAACGGATTACTTAAATAATATTCTTTTTAATAATCTCGATCCATTTTTCGAGAGGATTGAGCTATGGTTATTTGGGGTTCATCCCAGTGTTATCTTTTCTAGTACCTTTCCTCAGGTTTGGTTTAGCGAGTTGATGAATCTTGGCTACTTTTCGTACTACTTTTTGGTTCTTCTTTTACCCCTATGGTTATGGGTTAAAAATAGAAAAGCCTTCAGTCATGTGATTTTTATTATTACCCTTTCCTTTTACCTCTTTTATTGGATCTTTATCATTGTCCCTGTCGCAGGACCTCAGTTCTATTTTGCCGAGTCCTTAAGGACAATACCGAATTCAGGAATATTTCGCAGCATGGTAAGGCTAGCTGAGTGGATGGGTGAGGGGCCAACGGCTGCATTCCCATCGTCACATGTTGGGATAGTGTTGATAATGAGTTTGCTTGCATTTAGGTATGCCAAAGAACTATTTTGGCTTTATATTATTTTAGGTTTGCTAATATGCTTTTCAACGGTATATATTAAGGCGCACTATGCGATTGATGTAATTGGTGGACTGGTATTTGCGCCTTTTCTATTTGACATTTCAAATCGGGTTTATCTTAGGTTTTTTGAGAAATGATGCTCTGTTTTAAAACCTAGTTTTATTCTACAGAATTGCTATTCATCTTTCCCCAAATTGTGGAAAAAACGCTTCGAAAATTGCCCCGTTTTAGCTCCAGTAAATATTTATCAAATATTAATAAATTGAATATCAAATAAATAAAATATTTTCATTTCTATTATTAAAACTTGGCAAGCTTTTCTCTATAACCCTTAGCATAAGATTCTCCCCAAACCGAATCTTTAATATATTCTGCTGATCATCAGCAGCCCAGGTTGTCCGGTAAATAATTTCTGTCACCAATGCATCGAATCCACCACACAGTCCCAGATTACGACAGCATAACCGGACAAC
>JAYTVX010000253.1:0-1603 GCA_043743775.1 Bacteroidales bacterium
ATCGCTCATCGCTTTTAACCTTTTCTCCCAGTTCCAAGCCGTCAGTAAAGCTTCCTCAAGGGTACTTTTTACGTTCCATCCTAGTTCAGCATTAGCCAATGAGGTATCAGCCCAAACCTTCTCAATATCCCCTGCCCTACGTCCAATAATCTCGTAATTTAGTTTTACCCCACTAACCTTCTCAAAAGCCTTTACTATCTCAAGAACAGTGACTCCTTTTCCTGCTCCAACATTGAATACTTCGAAACCTGTTTTACTCCGATTCTCCTCGAGCCTCTTTAATGCTAAAACATGGGCTTTTGCAAGATCAACTACATGAAAATAATCGCGAATAGCAGTACCATCAAATGAATCGTAATCACTCCCAAAAATTTGTAGTTTACTTCTAATTCCAATCGCAGTTTGAGTGATAAACGGTACCAAATTATCGGGTTTACCCATTGGTAATTCTCCAATTTCGGTGGTTGGATGTGCTCCTATCGGATTAAAATATCTTAATGCAATTCCTTTTATTGAATCATTTACACTGATCGTATCACGAAGGATATCCTCAGCTATCTTCTTCGTATTTCCATAGGGAGAAGTTGCTGGTTTATAGGGAGATTTTTCCGTTACAGGCAAACTATCGGGTTGACCATAAACTGTACAAGAGCTGGAAAAAACAAGGTTCCCTCCTCCACCTTTTTTCATTAGTTGTAATAGGTTGATCAACGAAATTAGGTTATTGCTATAGTATTCAAGGGGCTTCTGAACCGATTCACCAACCGCTTTATGGGCTGCGAAATGGATTACTGAATTAAAACCATTATACTTATCAAAAAGAGCATCCATCTCACTGTACACTGAACAGTCAGCTTTTACAAAATCAGGTCTTACGCCAGAAATTTTCTCAATACCTGTTAGAGAATCAATTGATGAATTTGAAAGATTATCAACAATTACAATTTTATGCCCAGCATTAATAAGTTCAACAGCAGTATGAGAGCCTATATATCCTGTTCCACCTGTAAGCAAAACTGTTTTCATTATTCTATATTTTTTGTAAAGATAAAAAACTAGAGTATTTGATAATCATAATACCTACCAATAAAAAAGCTCTAGGAAATCCTAGAGCTTTAAATGTGCAATAATAACTACTACTCTCCCTTAATCCACTTAATAATTCTTTCTGAATCTGGTTTTTCCTTTGAATAGGCAACATCAACAAGGTTGCCCTTTTCATCGATGAGATATTTTTGAAAGTTCCATTTCACCTCACTATCCATTACCCCATTCTCAGATTTTGAGGTAAGCCATTTGTACAATGGATCCATATCATCGCCCTTAACAGAAATCTTCTCCATCATCGGAAAAGTAACGTTGAATTTTTCGGTGCAGAAATTTTTTATTTCACTATTGGTTCCTGGCTCCTGACTTCCAAAATTATTGGCAGGAAATCCAATGATTACAAAATTTTTATCCTTATAATCAAGATAAACCTTTTGTAATACCTCATATTGAGGTGTGTAGCCACATTTGGAGGCCGTGTTTACCACCATCACCTTTTTACCCTTAAGTTGTGATAGTGAGTAATTAGTTCCATCGATCGTTTTAACCGAAAAAC
>JAYTVX010000254.1:0-6632 GCA_043743775.1 Bacteroidales bacterium
GCACTGAGACGCAGAGGAACACAGAGAATTGCAAATTAGAAATCTGTGATTATTCGTATAATTAGTGTTATCTGTGTTCTATTGTATTCTTTTCATTGCGCTTACGAAAGTTCAATTGGTAAATCAAATTTGAGTATTTCAACTATATTTGCTCAAACTAACCCATTTTGATGCTATTCAAACTTAATACTAATTTAAAAATGCAAAGCCAAAACATTTCATGGTTTAGGCTTATTGCATCGTTGCTGGGTGGTATTCTGCTGCTATTTATTATCTCACCAATCCTAGGGATGGTTTTTGCTACACCGATTGAAAGCCTTATTTCAACGGCGGCAGAGAAGGAGGTGCAGCAAAGTATTTGGCTTACCATCTGGATTTCGATGGCTGCAACTCTTCTGTTTGCTATTCTATCCATTCCTCTTGCTTACATGCTTGCACGCTATAATTTTCCGCTAAAAAGGTTAGTGCTAGGTATAATCGATTTACCAGTCGTGATTCCTCACTCCGCAGCAGGTATAGCACTTTTAGGTTTTATGGCAAGGGATAGCGTATTAGGAAAAATATCATCGGCCTTTGGTTTTAGCTTAGTTGGTTCGCCCGGTGGGATTGCTCTAGCAATGGCATTTGTGAGTGTTCCTTTTCTAATAAACTATGCCCGTGAAGGATTTGCATCGGTACCCGAACGTTTGGAGAAGGCAGCGCTGAACCTTGGTGCTACACCTACAATGACCTTTTTTACCATATCCCTTCCTCTTGCATGGAAAAGTATTCTTTCGGGATTAATCATGATGTTTGCCCGTGGAATGAGTGAGTTTGGAGCTGTTATTATCGTTGCATACCATCCTATGGTTACACCTGTACTAATATTTGAACGATTTGGCTCGTTTGGTCTCAAATATGCTAGGCCCGTATCGGTGTTGTTTATAGGGGTATGCTTAATTGTGTTTATTTTAGTTCGAATGATTGCCCGAAAAGATAAAACCAATGCTTAGAGTCGAAGGTATTTCGAAACTTTTTAGTGATTGCAGCATCAATGACATAACCTTCACTGTAAATAAGGGTGATTACTTTATGCTGCTTGGTCCATCGGGAGCTGGTAAATCGGTTATCCTCGAAATTATTGCGGGGCTTGTAAAGCCCGATAAGGGTCAAGTTTTCGTGGATGAAGAAGATATTACAAATTCTAGCATAGGGAAACGAAGTGTTGGCCTTGTTTTTCAAGATTTGGCGGTATTCCCGCATATGACAGTTTTTGAAAATATTGGATTTCCACTAAAACGAAAAGGGATTAAGGGTTTGGAGGCAAAGAAGAGAATTCGTGAAATTGCCGAAAAGTTCTCAATTGCCCATCTTCTGGATAGAAGTCCTGCAACACTTTCAGGGGGTGAACTTCAAAGGGTAGCATTGGCTCGTACTTTGGCATTAAACCCAAAGATTCTTCTTCTTGATGAACCATTGTCATCAACCGATGTACAGCTAAGGTCAGGTCTAAAAGCATTACTGCGAGGTCTAAACCGTGAAGGCCAAACCATCATCCATGTAACCCACGATTACGATGAGGCGATATCGCTTGGTAGTCATGTTGCGGTAGTAAACAGTGGTTCTATTGTACAAACGGGTACGCCCGTTGAGGTTTTTCAAAATCCAGCGTCAGAGTTTGTTGCACACTTTGGGGGAATCAAGAATTTTTTTAATGGAGTAATTTCAGAAAAAACTGAACATGAGCTAAGATGCTTTACAACTGGTAAAATTAAACTTTGGCTATATACCGATGATACTTGGGGCAATGGATTTGTTTGTTTCTCTGAAAACAGTGTAATCGTTTCACTTACAGAGCCTGATAATAGCGCAATTAATACTTTTAAGGGAGTCGTTTTTGATATGTTTCAACAGAAGCATGGTTTCGAGATATGGGTTGATGTTGGTGTAAAAGTAGCCGCTTTGGTTACGTGGGAATCCGTTGAACGATTGGGGGTAAAAGCTGGCAAAGAGGTTTGGGTATCGGTTAAGGCGAATTCGGTGAGATTTATACCTAGAGTTTAAGTAAAACAGACAGTAGACATTAGACATCAGATGTCAGATGAGTATTAATCAACTATCTAATCTTTGCTAATAAACCCCGAGAATGATTTGCTGTTTTCAGTAACAATGATTGTATAAAGAATTGCGAAGAAGACAACTAGAAAAATTATTGCTGCAACGAACATTGAAATTGTTAAAAAGAAAGCGGTTGTAAAAATCACAAGATTTATTCCCTGTTCCAATAAAAAGGTCACATGACCATACTTTACGCCACTTCTGTATATTGATCCAGTAAAATCGACGATCATTCCTAGGATAATTGCTACACATTGAATCCAGATAATCCATGCAATACTCCCCATTCCTTTTGGAAGAATTGAAAAATTATAAAAAAGTGATTCTATAACTTGATCCTTCCATAAAAGATAAAGGATAGCGATGATTATCCCTGAAGCAAAGAATACAAGTGGTGTAACAGATATTTTTTTAGCGCTAATCCCAAATTTCCTCTTAAGTCGATCTTCGTAAATAATTACACCAAACTCGGCAGCAACCCAAAGTGTAATGAGCAAAATTGATATAACCCAGAATTGCCATGCTTTCCTATCGGCATTCCGTTCAATTATTAACATAAGTTTTGGTGTTGCAAATGGGGCTAATTTTTTGATATACTCATTGGACACGAACCCAGATTGGTCGTCAACCTTAATCATTATCCAGTATTTGTCAGATGCAAGGGCGATTAGGGTATCTCCCTTGGTCAAAGTTCCAATGGTTTTGGATAATTGGGTAGGGTCAATTCGAATATTTAGATTATTAGAAGTAACAATATACCTTTCCCTTGCATAGTACTGATTTGGCTTAGTGCAAGATGCAAGTATAAAGGCTAATAACAGATACAATAAAATATTATGCTTGTTCGCTGGCATTGTTTCTTCAAAGTTTCGAATCCAATAGCAAAGGTAAGCAAAAGTTAAAAGGGAGAAGTTAAAAGTGAAAAATTGAAACAGTGCTAAACCTTAGGATTATTCTCTATAAAATTCTGTGTAAGAAATGTTTTGCAGAAATCACACCTCCTCAACAAACTAAGTATTAGAGATAAATCTAAATTGGTCCACCCGAAATTTGATATCTGAAATTTAATTCTCCCTCAGCACAAACTCATCATACTCAAGTTCAAACCTAAGCTTATGGCGTGATTCCTCCTGTGCCAAACCAAGGAAAAGTTGTTTTAATTCTGGCGTTGATACATTTTCTGAGAGTTTCAGGTAAAGCTTAAACGCTGCTTTTTCCTTTTTCATTGCTAGAACAAGTGCTTGTTCATAGCTCATAGTTGCGGTATGTTCTGTTTTAACAACGTAATCGGCAATCTTAAGATCTGCAACCTTTTCGGTTGAAAGTGTGAAAATTCCCTCTACTCTAATCTTTATTAAACGAACTTTGTGAGCAACTTCCTCTCGCGCAAATTGCTCAAACGTATTGCGCATATCATCTGTACGAGCAGTTTTTGCTAATTCGGTATAGAATTCAACAGCATTCTGCTCGTTCTGGATTGCAAAGTCCAGTATTTCGTTGGCGTTTTTAAAGTCTACCATAGTAAGTATGTTTTATAAGATAATTTATCCTTTGCGTACTTTAGTGTTTCTTAGTGGTTAGGTCTTTTAACCACTAAGAAACAAAGTAAGAAACTACTTCCTCAAAGCACTTTCAAATTCCTTATCAAATCGTTTCATGATATAGTTACAGCAATGTGTAAACATTTGTTCACCATTTTCTTTATTGGTGTAAATTAATTCATGTTTTACCTCTTCTGTTTCTGTTGGAAGAAGCGATAGCGCTTCAATATTTACGTCATGAGTATCGCTTATTCCAGTTGAACCAAATTTTGACAGAAGTTTAATCAGTTGATCAGCAGATGTAACCTCAACTTTTGGCTTAAGGCCCGATTCAAATACTTGAATCATCCTCTGAGAGTTGGTGAAAGACCCATCTGTTTCGAGCCAAAGAGAAGCTGGTAAAATCAAATCAGCCAGTTTAGCCGTTTCACTCATGAATGCGTCCTGAACAACAATGAATTCAGCCTTGCCGAAAATGTCTTTTATTGATTCTTTATCAATGGCACAGCCAATAGGGTCTTCACCAAAGATAAACAGGTTCTTATACTCACCCTTCTCGAAACGCTCGGTAAAGCACTCTTCAATAACCTTTGGTAAATCATTTACACCCCATTTACTCTTTAACTTTGAGATAAATTCAGGGCTAGACATATCCTGTAGGCCAACACCAGTCTTAGGTCGAACTCCCATATCGAACAGGCCATGAGAATTATTCTTTTGCTTCAGAGCAATTATTCCACTTGATGTTTTACCTAGTTTCCCTGTAAGTAGGGCTAAATTCATAATCTCTCTTGCAGTATCGGGGCCAACCTCCTTTTCGCTGAAGATGAGCACTGCATTCATTTCCGAATTGAATGACTCAGCAAAATCGGGAACGCAAGCACAGTCGCAATCACAATCGCTATAGCAAGCTTCGGTGCAAATATCCTTGTATTTCTCAGAAAGAAGATTTTTCTTGTACTCTTCGTATCCTGTGCAATTGTCCTTAATGAACATGCTGTTCTGCTTACCATTGTATACAAGATAGTAATTTACAGCCTTGATAAAATGGTAGTATGATTTAACGGTATTAAAGGCTGTGGCCTTATGCTTGAGCGTACTCTTCGGATTAATTGATATTACCTCTGTTGGCTTTTGTGTTGAGTTAACCATGTACCCAACAACTGGATTGTACCGATTAATCTCAGAGCCTACAACAAACACCTTTGATGCACCTTTGATATCTGCAAAAGGAACATTGCTAACGGAATCAGTGGAATATCCTTTTGCCCCACCCATGTAGTGAAAACTGCTAACATTATTGGTTTTTGCACCAACTCTAGCAAGTTTCTGAATGAGATATTGCTCCTCGTTTGTTAATCCTGCTCCTGCAAAAAAAGCGTTTTGGTCGGGTTTAACCGATTTTATTTTATTTACAATTAGCTCGTAAGCTTTATCGTAGCTAATCTCCTCGAACTTCTCGTTAACCTTTTGAAGAGGTTTGGTGATTCTTGATTTATCGTTAATGAACCGATACCCGAATTTTCCGTACATACAAAGATTTCCATCCTTGTTTATCATCCCATTGGCTCCAGTAACTTTCATAACATAACCGCTACGATGATGGAAAGTCAATTTACAACCAACAGAACAGTAACCACAAATGGTTTCAAAGGTATCGAGTTTAACTGGACCTGGTTTAAATGGGACATTCTCTGTAATTGCACCTGTAGGGCAAGCAGAGATACATAGTCCGCACGATTCACACTTCGTATCCTGTAATTTATCACCAAATGCAGGAGCAACAAAGGTCTCGAAGCCTCGCTTAACAAGGGTAAGCGCATTAGCCCCTACAACCTCTTTGCAAATCCTCACGCAACGTGAGCAGAGGATACACTTATTGTTATCAATTTCAATGTAAGGATGGGCAATATTTAGGGCAAACTCCTTATGTTCTCCAGCAAATCGCATTTGATCGGCCTTGTAAGTGTCGGCATGTTTCTTCAAATCGCAGTCGAAGTATTCGATGCAACCGCACTCAAGGCATCGACTTGTTTCAGCCAGTGCCTGTTTTTCGGTGTAGCCAAGTTCAACCTCCTTAAAGTTCTTTCTAGTACTTGGATCCATTACTGGCATCTCCTCGCGAATCTGATTCTTGTAACGATTGAGGTAATCGTCCTTCTCCTGAACCTTGAAGTTATCCTTTTTGCTCAAGAACTCCTTAACGGGTGCTTCAACCTTTTGACCTGATAGATATTGATGACAGCTATTGGAAGCCAATCGAGCTTGAGCAACAGCCTCAATCAGTGTAGCTGGACCAGTAACACCATCGCCAGCTGCAAAAACAGAAGGAATTCCAGTTTGCAGTGTACTCTTATCGGCCTCAATATCGCCCCACTTGGTGGCTTTCAGCTGACCATCCTTTGCGTATTTATTGATATCATCCAGAAAGTTGATATCCGTTTTTTGGCCAATAGCCGCTAGGATATAATCGAATTCAAGATCATACTCCGATCCATCAATGGGAATTGGTCTTCTTCTGCCTGAGGCATCAGGTTCACCAAGACCCATCTTAATTAAGGTCATCGATTTTAGTTTGCCTTGACCATTCTTATTAACCTTGGTTGGATTGGTTAGGAATAGGTATTCAACCCCTTCGAGTTTAGATTCATGGATCTCAATTGGATTTGCGGGCATCTCGGCCTCAGACCTGCGGTAAACAACTTTTACATCTGTACTTCCGCAGCGCATTGAGGTACGGCAACAGTCCATGGCTGTATTTCCACCACCAACAACGGCAATCTTTTTACCCGTGAAGTCGTAGCGTTGACCCGTTACCTCCATGTTGCGAAGGAAGTCAATCCCGGAAAATACACCATCGGCATCCTCGCCATCGCAACCAAGGAGGGTTCCTCTCTGAGATCCAATGGTTAGGATAACGGCATCATATTTTTCTGATAGTTCTTTGTAGTTGAGATTATCGCCCAACTTTTTATTGTAGAAGATATTTGCACC
>JAYTVX010000255.1:0-3040 GCA_043743775.1 Bacteroidales bacterium
GGTCATCTTGATGCTTGGGATATAACCGAAGGGGCTCATGATGATGGTGGTGGTTGCGTTCAATCAATAGATGTTTGGCATATTTTTAATAAAATTGGATATTATCCAAAAAGAACTCTTAGAGTTGTAATGTTTATGGATGAGGAGATGAATCAACGGGGAGGAAAAAAATATGCTGAGGAGGCACTTCTGAAGAAGGAGAAACATCTATATGCAATGGAATCCGATGGTGGATGTGATAAACCTATGGGTTTTACATTCGATACCAATGAGGAGTATTTAAAAAAATTCAAATCCTACAAACAACTATTTGAACCCTATGGTATTAATGTATTCGTAAATGAGGGTAGTGGAGTTGATATTGAACCGTTGAAAGAGCAGAATGTCGTGCTAGGGGAACTAGTTGTAGATCCAACGCACTATTTCGATTACCATCATAGCGGTTACGATACTTTTGAGCGAATTAGTAAGGATTATTTGCAGCAAGGAAGTGCTACAATGGCTTCGTTGATTTACTTGGTTGATAAGCATGGATTGAAGTAAAAGAGTTATAAGAGTTCCGATCTCTTATTGAGATCGGAACTCTTATAACTCTCTAAATATATTCATCCCAACTCCGAATATCTAAATCTTCCACCTTCTTACTGCAAATTGCAAATAGAAAAGCTGCGGCAAGCCTAGCATTTGTAATTAATGGGATATTGTAATCAATGGCTGTACGGCGAATGGAGTAGTCGTTATAAAGTTCCTTTCGGGACAGATTTTTTGGAACGTTGATAACCATTTCCACCTGACGATTTCGAATCAGTTCGATACTATTTGGCGATTCAGGTTCATCTGGCCAAGCAACAGGGATTGCATTCACACCATTTTCTTTCATGAACTTAGCAGTCCCTTTAGTAGCATAAATTGTAAAACCTTGTTGTTGTAAAAGAATTAGCGGTTCAACAAGTGCAATCTTCGATCTTAATGGACCTGATGATACCAAAATGCTTTTCTGTGGAATTCGATAGCCTACGGAAAGCATAGCTTTTATTAGGGCATCATCAAAATCGTTACCGATACAACCCACCTCACCCGTTGATGCCATCTCAACACCAAGGATTGGATCAGCCTTTGAAAGTCGGCTAAACGAGAACTGAGAAGCTTTAATTCCAACGTGATCGATCTCGAACATCGATGGGGGCAGAGTGTTAGGCATCCTTCCTAACATGAAATTGGTAGCAGCTCCAATGAAGTTATAGCCGAGAACCTTTGAGACAAAAGGAAAACTGCGACTTGCGCGAAGATTACATTCAATCACTTTCACATCATTATTCTTCGCCAAAAGTTGCATGTTGAATGGTCCAGTAATTTTTAGCTCTTTGGCAATATCACGGGCAATCTTACGAATTCGACGAATGGTTTCGAAGTAAAGCTTTTGGGGAGGAAAGACCAATGTTGCATCGCCTGAATGTACTCCAGCAAACTCAACGTGTTCCGAGATTGCATCAAAAACAACCTCTCCATTGTTAGCTACGCCATCAAATTCAATCTCCTTTGCTCCCTCAATGAACTCACTTACAACTACAGGGTGATTCTTTGAAACATTGGCAGCTAGTTGAAGGTAATCCTTTAACTCATCGTGATTTGAAACTACATTCATCGCTGAGCCCGAGAGTACGTAAGATGGGCGAATCAGAACAGGATATCCAACCTCATCAACGAATTTTTCAACCTCATCGAAGGTAGAGAGCTGCTTCCATCGGGGTTGGTCAATCTCCAACCGATCGAGCATCTCGGAGAACTTCTGTCGATCTTCGGCTCTATCAATATTTTCGGGGGTAGTGCCAAGAATTTTTACCCCCGCATTATGCAGCCTCATCGCCAGATTGTTGGGTATCTGCCCACCCACCGAAACAATAACCCCAATGGGTTTTTCAATCTCGATGATATCGAGAACGCGCTCAAAGGTTAGCTCATCGAAGTATAATCTATCGCAAATATCGTAGTCGGTGCTGACGGTTTCCGGATTATAGTTGATCATTACCGATCGGTAGCCCATTTTCCGGATCTCACTCACCGCGCTTACGGTGCACCAATCGAACTCAACGGAACTGCCAATTCGATATGCTCCCGAACCCAGTACAATTACCGATTTATCCTTTTTATCGTTGATGGTATCGTTTTCAGTCCCATTATAGGTTATGTACATGTAAGCAGTTGAGGAGGGATACTCCGCAGCAAGGGTATCGATCTGTTTAACCACGGGGAAGATTCCATGGTTTTTCCTATAATCCCTTATTTTATTTTGATAATTCTCGATCTCATTTGGCGATGGGTTGAATAACAGCCTTGCAATTTGAAAATCCGAGAACCCCATCCGTTTCGCTTTGTAGAGGGTTTCGAAATCAAGTTGATCTAATATTTTTATTTTTTCTAGCTCATTCTTGAATGCTATAATGTTTGCCAATTTTTCTAAAAACCAAACATCAATGGCGGTAAGTTGATGTATCTTTTCGATTGTCCACCCTCTTTCAAGAGCCTCTGCAACTGCAAAAATTCGCTGATCGGTGGGGTGGGAGAGCGAGTCCTCTAAGTTTGTATAAGTGAGTTTTGGGTTGGCAACCAAACCGTGCATTCCTTGACCAATCATTCTCAACCCCTTTTGAATTGCCTCTTCGAAGGTTCGTCCAATGGCCATCACCTCGCCAACGCTCTTCATCGATGATCCTATTTCATGGGTTACCCCTTGAAACTTATTCAGATCCCAGCGTGGAATTTTAACTACGATATAATCAAGGGCTGGTTCAAAGCAGGCGGTTGTTGTTTGGGTTACGGCGTTTTTAAGCTGATGCAATCCATACCCTAAACCAAGTTTTGCCGCAATAAAAGCTAGAGGATAACCTGTAGCCTTTGAAGCTAAAGCTGATGAACGAGACAAACGGGCATTAACCTCTATTACCCTATAATCCTCGCTATTGGGATCGAGGGCATATTGAACATTACACTCTCCGATTACGCCCAAATGACGAATAATTTTTATAGCAAGTGATCTCAG
>JAYTVX010000256.1:0-3279 GCA_043743775.1 Bacteroidales bacterium
TCGGAATATTCGGGTTCTGTTGAAGGAAGGTCGTAAAGGATAGGCTCAGCATGGCACTTAAGAACGCTGAGTTCATATAGAAGTGCTGAGTTAAACATTACATCAGCTTGTTCTTGATAGGGGAATATGTTTTTATCTTCTCCTCTACGAACACTTTCCCATCGTCTAATAGTATCCAACGCGCTGTATCCTCTATACTTATAGTCTCGAATAATCCTTCGAATTAACCTATTGTCGGTTGTGGGAATTCGATTTATCCTATCGAATGAAAGCGATGTTAATGCAGAAACGTATATTTTATACTTCTTCTCTGGGGATATTAAAGGAGTAAGATCGGGGTTGAGCGCATGTATCCCCTCAATTACGATAATACCATTGGCATCTATTTTCAAGAAGGTATTATCGTAAAAGCGTTTACCCTCTTCGAAAGAGAATTTTGGAAGTTCAACCTCTTCCCCATTCAATAATCGAACTAAATCCTTATTAAAAGATTCAACATCCAGGGCATTAAGAGATTCAAAATCAAACTCCCCATTTTCATCCTTAGGGGTATGATCCCTATCAACAAAATAATTGTCGAGTGAAATTGTATATGGCTTGAGGCCAGACACTTTAAGTTGAACAGATAATCTTTTTGCGAATGTTGTTTTTCCTGATGAAGATGGGCCGGAAATTAGTACCACACGAACGTTATCCCTCTTACAATATATTTTATCTGCGATTTGAGATACTTTCTTTTCGTGAAGGGCTTCAGATATCTTAATAAGTTCACTAGAATATCCCGATTGAACCTGTTCGTTTATCGTTGCGACACTTCCTACTCCAAGTATATCGACCCAATCCTTATGCTCCTGAAAGATTTCAAACATCTTGCTTTGAATCTCAATATCTTCAACCTCATCGGGCTTTGAACGCTTGGGGATTCGCAATAACATCCCCTGATAATACTTTACCAGATCAAAAATTTTCAAATAGCCAGTAGATGGGACAAGGCTACCAAAGAAATAATCAACCGAATCGTTTAAATAGTATACCGAGGTGTAAAGTTTGGGTCTAGTCCTAAAAAGTTTTGCCTTCTCATTATACCCAATACCTTCAAACATTTTTACAATATCCTTAGTAAGCACTTTATCGCGTCGAAAAGGAATATTTGATTCAATGATTTCGCGCATTCTATCGCCAATGTTGAAAATCAAGGGTAATTCGAGGGATTGATTGCAACCATCAATTTCACAGTAAAATCCTTTTGATACAGAGTGTTCAAATCGTACACTTGAACCTGGAATTAAATCCTGAACCGCTTTTTGAAGTACAAAAAAAAGTGACCGTTGGTACATTCTCATCCCATCAGGATGAGAAATATCAATAAACCTAATTGTTTTAGGAGAGTAAACTTCGTAGTTCAACTCCTTAAGTGTATTATTAACCATTGCACCGAGTATCGGATTATTGAGCTTAACATTAAACTCAATTGCAATTTCAGCCAGATTGAGACCAGGCGCTATTTTTTTCTTTTCTTGGGTATTACTACACACAACTTCTACCTGTTTTCTCATATCCAATTCGTTTTGACTAATTTATAAATTTAAAATCTCAGTATTTTAGAATCTTATCTACCCAGATTAGATTTGAATTAAAAAAGATATTGTAATTAATCAACTACTTATTGTTGATTTTAGGGATTAAAAAATGATCAAAGAATGTTTTATTGCTCATGGTGTACCCATTATCCTCATCTATTTTATCTACTAACTTCTGTAGAACCTCATTATCTCCACTAGAATAGAAAGTATAATTAGGATTTTTCTCTGTATCAGTATTATTCAACTTATAATCGATTAGCACCCTTAAAACTTGCTTTGCTACAGCTGGAGCAGGGTCGATAATTTCAACGTTACTGGGTAATAGCTTCGCCAGTAATGGTTTAAAAAAGGGATAGTGCGTACATCCCAAAACAAGCTGATCGATATCACAATCGAGCATTGGTTTTAGGTATTTTAGTAGTAAAACTTCCGCATCAGAGGAATTAAAGTTGCCCATTTCAACCAATTCAACAAGACCTTCACCTACCTGATAACATACATTTACATCCGAAGCATATTTATGACTCGTTTCAATATAAAGTCGCCCTTTGAATGTTCCAGCAGTTGCCAGCACCCCAATATTCTTGGTTATTGAATTAAGAGCAGCGGGCTTAACCGCTGGTTCCATACCAATAAAAGGTATATCATAGTTACCCCTGAGCCAATCAATAGCAGCAGCAGTTGCGGTATTGCATGCAACTACTATAATCTTACACTTCTGAGCAATTAAAAAATTGGTAATGGCTGATGATAATTCAATAATTTTTTCTTCCGGTTTGCAACCATAAGGGCAATTTTTCGAATCGGCAAAGAAAATGAAGGACTCGTTAGGGAGTTCCTTAATGAGCTCTTGCAATACGGATAATCCACCAGCACCTGAATCAAAAATACCAATTGAACGAGAATCGGGCATAGCTATTTACTAATCTAAGAGAAAGAAAACTATTACTTTAATATCATAGTATGCAATGCATTCTCGATATTTGGACTAAAGTTTAATTTTGATTACAAAACGTTAAATCAAAGATATAATATTCAACCAATTTGTCAAAAAAAAACCCGGACGTTAAACATCCGGGATTTTTTGGATAAAAATATTGTTTACTTTTTTGAAGTTCCAATCTCACTAATGCCTAACTCTTTCTTAACCATCGGAGTTACATCAATACTTTGATCGGAGAAATACATAACAGCACCACTGCTTATATTGAAAACATAAGTAAAACCATTGGCTTTAGCTACTTTCTTAGTAGCAGTACTAATTTTTTCTAAAATTTTCTGCTGTGATTCTTCATTCATAAGTTGTAACTCCTGTTGAGCAGTTTGTTGAAAATCTTGTAAACGTTGTTGAAGATCACCAAGTTCTTTTTCTTTAAACTCTTTCATTGCAGGGGTTAAAGTCGCCTTATCCTTCATGTAATCCTGATTCTTCTTATTGAATTCTACCTGAAGATTTTCAGCCTGATCTTGAAGTTCAGTAACATGCTTTTTAAACTTAACTTCTGCACTATCCTTCTCAGGCATTGCCATATATAAATCCTGAGTGTTAACGTGTCCGAATTTTAGGTTCTGAGCACTTATACTAGCAGCACAGAGGAAAAGTGCAGCAATCATTAATCCTTTAGTTATTCTAATCATAATTATATTATTTATTAATTGTTAAGCAATTTAATAATTGTTAGGCAAAAATAAATAT
>JAYTVX010000257.1:0-6366 GCA_043743775.1 Bacteroidales bacterium
ACCAAAAAGATTTAACTTAGTCAACCATTTATTCTTTCGATCGAGAATTACAAATTCTAAAATCAAAAGGGCTAGTGCTATTGCAAAAAGATACTGAAACTGATCATCATACTCGGAGTAAATTTTTTCCTTCATCTCGGTTTTCTGCATCTTATTGATCTCATCGAATAGAGGAAGTAAACCTAGCTGAGTATTTGTAGCTCGTATATATTTACCATTCCCGGCAACAGCCAGTTTAGAGAGTGTTTCCTCATCAAGTTTTGAAACAACAACGTTGCCATCCTTATCTTTCCAATATGTAGTCTGATTATCCTGGGATGATGCGGGAATTGGTGAGCCCTGAGGTGAACCAATTCCAATGGCATACACGTAAATACCCTGTTCTGCAGCTTTTTTGGCTGCTTCAACGGGGTCATCCTCGTGGTTCTCGCCATCGGAGAGAACAACAATAACCTTACTCGTCTCGCTTTGGGGGCTAAATGAGCTTGCAGCCAATGTAATTGCTGTTCCAATTGCTGTTCCTTGCTTTGGAACCATACCAGGACTAATAGATGAAAGAAACATCTTTGCAGAAATGTAATCGTTAGTAATGGGCAGCTGAACGTAAGCATCGCCTGCGAATACAATTAACCCTAATCTATCGTTCGATAGTTTATCAACAAGTCTAGAAATAGCCTGCTTTGCGCGCTCCAATCGGTTTGGTTGGATATCCTCGGCCATCATGCTATTCGATACATCCAAGGCAATTATAAGCTCAATCCCCTTACGCTTTACCTCGGTTAACTTTGAGCCAAACTGAGGACCCGCTAATCCTATTACTATTAGAGAAATAGCAGTGCTGAATATGATTAACTTTAACCAACCCCGTTGAAAGGAGAAACCAGGCATCAGCTGCATCAACGTTTCGATATTACCAAAACGGTTTATTGCTCGTTTTTGTAATCTAACGGCAAACCAAAAAAGCCCAATAATCAATGGGATTAGGAATAAAAAATACAGATATTCTGGATGAGAAAACCTAAACATGGCTATTCTGTTTACTTTATTTGTTAATCAATTGTTTTTTGGAGCGATGGAATGTTGGAATAATGGAACAAAAAAATCAACCATTATTCTAATTAAACAACCAAACATATTCATTCCACTTTGCATATTTTAAATATTAATTATTCTTCATTACTTCCTTACTCACTTCTTCCATTCTTCCAATATTCCATCACTCCCTTCCCCTAAGGTATACTTCTGAATACTGTTGAACGTAATGCAAACTCTAAAGCAATTAGAGCGAGAGCAATCAATCCGAAAATTCTAAATCGCTCCTCCCTCTTATTATATTCAGTAACTTCAATCTTTGATCGTTCCAATTTATCAATCTCAGCATAAACCTGCTCAAGGGCTTTGTTATTCGTTGCCCTAAAGTATTTCCCCCCAGTCAAATCGGCTACTTGCTGAAGCATCTCCTCATCTATCTTAACCTCCATATCCTGATACTGAACCCCAAACGGCGTTTGAACTGGGTATGGTGCTGTACCCATAGAACCAATCCCTACAGGGTAAACACGAACACCATAGCTTTTAGCAATTTCAGCAGCAGTTAAAGGGGCAATTTCTCCGCGATTATTTACACCATCGGTAAGGAGAATCACAACACGGCTGATTGCATTGCTATCCTTTAGCCTCGATGTTGCCGTTGCAAGACCTGAGCCTATGGCGGTTCCATCCTCAAGAATTCCCATTTTAATATCCTTGAACATATTGATCAGCGAAGCATGGTCGGTCGTTAAAGGACAAAGGGTAAAGCTCTCACCTGAAAAAACTACTAATCCCATTCTATCGGTCTGACGACCGCTAATAAACTTAATCCCAATGGCCTTAGCCGCTTCCAATCGATCAGGAGTAAAATCTCGAGCCAACATACTACCCGATACATCAATAGCAAGAATTATATCAATCCCCTCGGAGGTGACATTTTTCCATGTATTCGTTGTTTGTGGTCGTGCAAGAACTATTATAACTAGAGCAATTACGAATGTTCTGAGCGCAAAAAGCAGATGCCTTAAATAGACCTTAATTGAGACTGGTGATTTTGCAAAACTTTGTAATGTAGATATTTGCAAACTTGCTTTGGAATCCTTTTGGCGAAAAATATACCAAGCCACCATTGCAGGAATGAACAGCAATAGGTAAAGAAATTTTGGATGTGCAAATATTAATTGGTTCATCGTTAACTTAATATTTTATTATCCTGTTCCTGTGATAATTCAACTACTTCCTCGTTTTTATCTTGATTTACAGCTTCGGTAACAACCGATTCTTTTACCTCTTCAGCTGGTTTCGTTTTCTCAACAAAATCGAAAGCAACCGTTAGGCTATTCTCGTTATCCGAAACAAATGGGGTATACTTGGCAAACTTAACCAAATCGGCAAGGATCAAAGTCTCCTGCAGCTGTCGGTATTGTTCATCAACTGGGAAACCAACTTGTTTTAATGCAAAAAGGATCTCGTCGGTGGTTTGCTCCATTGCATTAACTTCGTACCTACCCTCGATGTAAATCCTTAACGTATCAATCAAACGAGTATAGTAGTACTTATGGTTTTCGGAAATATATAGTTTCTCCTGCTTAATCTTCTCTAGCTCTCTAAGAGCAATCACATGGGGTGGATCAACATGCTTCTGCAGGAAGCTGAAGGGACGATTTTCCCGTCTTCTTTTCAAGTAAATAACCAGCAAGAAAATTAACGCAGCAAGGAGAATTCCTCCAAATGCCCAAGGGGCAACTTCTTTAAATGTCAGTGGCTCCTCTATGGGGGCTTTGATATCGTAAATATCTTTAATCGTTTTATCTTTCGGCAGATTGTTTACCACCAAGATCAAAGGCTTAGATAAAACTGTATCGGATTTGTTACCATTAGCGATGGCAATCTTTAGCTCAGGAAGCTGATAGCTCCCACTATCAAAAGAAGTGATAAGTAGTTTAATAAGCTGCTCATTCTTTTTATCCTTCAGCTTAACCGTTTCAAATTTTGGTTTATTTACCAACTCTACGCCTTTCATTAAAGAATCGCTTAGGGATGGAAAAGTTACTTTACACGACTCGGGGACTAAAACAGAAATTGTTAACCCTACCCTATCGCCAATAAGAATGGCATCCTTTGAAAGTGTTGTTTTCACGGAGTATTGCGAATCGGAATCCGAAACCTGAGCAAAGGCACTAATGTTTAACAGAAGTAATATTGAAAGTAATCTAGTCTTCATAGTTCAATAAAATTATCCTCGATGCTTAAAGAGTAGGATTAAAGGTTTAACATAATCCTCATCGGTGCTGATTGATACCCAATCGACCTTACACTTAGAGAAAACCGTTTTAAGATTAGAACTGGCTTGATTCCACCATTCAGCATACACCTTGCAAGTTGCAGAACTCGATGTATCGACCCATTTGTAGGTATTACTTTCAGCATCCTTTAGCTTTACCAAACCAACCGATGGCATTTCGGTTTCACGCTTATCGTAAACCCTTACCCCCACTACATCATGCTTATTGTTAGCAATTGTAAGTGCATCCTTAAATCGAGGATTCGATGTATCAGAATCTAAATCAATAAAATCGCTAAGGATGAATGCTGTACAGCGTTTCTTGATAGCATTAGTAAGATATCGCAAAGCTTCGGAGATATTCGTTTCCTGACTTTGAGGTTCAAACTCAATCAGCTCTCTGATAATCCTCAGGATGTGAGTTTTTCCCTTTTGAGGTGGAATAAACTTTTCGATTCTATCGCTAAAAAGGATTGCACCAATTTTATCGTTATTCTGAATTGCGGAAAAAGCTAGCACAGCAGATATTTCAGCAATCAGGTTCTTCTTTAAAATATTTGTTGTCCCAAACATCCGCGAACCACTAACATCAATAATAAGCATAACGGTGAGCTCACGCTCCTCCTCAAATACCTTAATGAAAGGGTGGTTAAAACGGGCGGTTACGTTCCAATCGATGTTACGGATATCGTCACCATACATATACTCCCGAACCTCGCTAAACGCCATGCCCTTACCCTTAAATGCGCTATGGTATTGACCGGCAAAAATATGCCTTGATAAACCTCGCGATTTTATCTCAATCTTTCGTACTTTCTTTAATAGCTCGGTGGCTTCCATAATACCGAATACTTTATTATTTTTTTAATCGAGTAATTACAGTAATAAACCAATTACCCTTTTTTAAAACAATCTCATAATCTTTACCATCACTGTGATCGAGCCAAGTAAGAGAGTCCTTAATTTTGTACTTTGAATCGAGTTCTCTCTTTACTTGAGAAAAGAGCCATGTGTTGTACATTCTAGCCATTGAGGTACAATAACCTTTTTCATCAAGAATAAAAAGGATGGTTTGCTCCTCAAATAAGTTTACATACTTCAAAAAACTCTTATTACCATTCTCCACCTCCTTATCGAAATTAAAACCAGGGTAAGCCTGCTTTACATTCTGTCGGATATCCTGCTTGTACTGTCCAATAAAATTTTGCGCATACCCCGTTAAGGTGATAATGCTTACTAGCAAAACAAGCAGCGGTTTCCGATAGGAGGTTATCATTCAGCGCTAAGGTACTTCAACAGTATTTAAAATTTCGGAGATTATATCTTCGGTTGTGATATTTTCAGCTTCGGCTTCGTAGGTTAACCCAATACGATGACGAAGTACATCGTGACAAACTGAACGAATATCCTCGGGAATTACATAACCACGGCGTTTGATGAATGCATATGCTTTTGATGCTAATGCTAAATTGATACTTGCTCTTGGAGATGCACCATAGCTGATCATATTCTCAAACTTCTCGAGCTTAAATTGCTTAGGGAATCGTGTGGCAAAAACGATATCGAGGATATATTTCTCAATCTTTTCATCCATGTATACTTCCCTTACAATACTTCTAGCCTTAAGAATATCGACAGTTTTAAGAACCTTTTCCGCTTTTGGAAATGAATTTGCAATATTCTGACGCATGATCAGCTTCTCCTCTTCATGCTTTGGATAGGTAATTTTAACCTTAAGCATGAAACGGTCAACCTGTGCTTCAGGAAGTGGATAGGTTCCCTCCTGCTCAATTGGATTCTGAGTAGCAAGAACAAGGAACGGTTCTTCGAGTTTGTAGGTTTGATCGCCAATAGTAACCTGACGTTCCTGCATGGCTTCAAGCAGTGCACTTTGAACCTTAGCAGGGGCACGGTTAATCTCATCGGCCAATACAAAATTGGTGAAGATGGGCCCTTTTCGAACCACGAACTCCTCCTTTTTCTGACTATAAATCAAAGTACCAATTAAGTCGGCAGGTAGTAAATCTGGGGTGAACTGAATCCTGCTGAACTTCGCATCGATAGTATTCGCCAGAGTGTTAATAGCAAGCGTTTTTGCTAATCCAGGAACACCCTCTAGCAGAATATGTCCATCGGCAAGTAAGCCAATCAATAACGATTCAATAAGATGCTTTTGTCCAACAATCACCTTATTCATCTCCATGCTGATAATATCAACAAACGAGCTTTCAAGACGAATCCTTTCGTTTAACTCTTTAATGTTTATTGCGTTAACTTCACTCATCGTATTAAAAATTATATCGGGTTATTATTAATAGATTAACAATTGACAACCGCAAATTTCACAATTAATACGCTGGATACAAGTTAAAAAAAGTTAAATAGGGCTAAGAAATGTGAATTGGAAGAGTTTGTGAGATGGCAGTTGGTAGCTGGCAGTTGATAGTTGATAGTATTTAGCTCATTATGACTTCGGACTCCTGATTAATAAATATTGAATATAAATTGAAATAAGTAGAAATACAATTATCGCCAAGCCCTTCTCTCAAGGTCTCTCTCTTTTTTCTTCTGGCTTCTGACTCCGGTCTTATGTCTTCTGTCTTTTAGTATTTGTCTTTTGCCTTTTGGAATTTCATTTCTTAAGTTACTTTTGTATAAAGATAAAAATTGTGAATTACCGTTATTTCATCGAACTTTCGTACCGTGGAACCAATTACCACGGGTGGCAAATTCAGGAAAATGCGCATAGCGTTCAGGCTGAACTGAACAAGTCATTGAGCATTCTGCTCAAAGAGGATATTACAACCCTTGGCGCAGGACGCACCGATACCGGTGTACATGCTAAGTATTTTGTTGCTCATTTTGATTCCATTCGTGCTGATTTATCGGGCAATCCCTCCTTTTTATACCACTTAAACCAAATACTTCCTTTAGATATTTCGATCAAATCAATCCTTTCGGTCAAGCCTGAAGCACATGCCCGATTTGATGCGATTTCAAGAACCTACAACTACATTATTTGCAATGATAAAGACCCATTTTGGAGAGAG
>JAYTVX010000258.1:0-6699 GCA_043743775.1 Bacteroidales bacterium
AGATTCACGGCCATCATAGAGCCAACAAACGCCCCAATAATTGAAGGAATTGTGAGCCACAATCCTTCTTTCAACTCAAAAACTTTCTTCTGTTGAAATCCGCCAACGCCAACAATACTCTGGAGTAAAATTGCAATTCGGTTCGTTCCATTAGCCACATTAACTGGAAGTCCCATGAAAATAAGCATGGGAAGCGTAAGTAGTGAACCACTACCTGCAAGCGTATTAATAAAACCGGAGATAAAACCCACGAGGATAACTAAACCGTATAAAAGCCAATCCATCACTGCCCTTTTTTATCTTTCCTTTTTGAATACTTGATAAAATCAATCTTATCGTATGCAATATCTTTATTTTTGCAAAACGCTTCCAGTTTTTCTTTGATCTCTATTATCTTAATATATGGCAACCAGCTAAGGTGTACTTTTTTTATCCTACCCGATTTCTTGTAAAAAGCAATATAAGCATACCCAATTCTTACTTTATTAATTGAATCCCAAATAATAACATTTGCCATACTAGAGCGAATGCCAAACTTAAACACAATGCCATTATCATTTGCTTTGACAAATCGATTAGTAGTAAATGTTAACCACGCAAAGTAAATGTATAAAGCAAAATATATTACGGCTACAATTATGAGCCACCTTAGGGAACTATTGAATTTCATAAAAATCGAAAGAGATGCTATAGTAGAACTTAAGTAAACAAGAGAGCCAAAAATCAAGAGCCGAATAATTCTTGGCTTTTTACTCGAATACTCATTCAGATCAATATAAAAATTTCTCATGGCATTTTTTTAAGGAAAACATAATTAAGAAATACAAATCTACTAAAAAAACACCCTTCGTGTTTATAATTACCTCTCCCTTATGAAGCAAAAAAGCCCTACCGTTAAACGGTAAGGCTTCTTTGCTTTTTTTATATGTTTTACCAAGCGTAAAGCGGGAAGTACTCCATCAACGTGTTAACATCAGCCCGTACCTCTCCTATCACCTTCTCATCATCGATATTTGAAATTACCCTATCGATTAGGTCAACAATAGTTGCCATGTGGTTCTCTTTTAAACCCCTGGTTGTGATAGCAGGTGTACCAACGCGAATCCCTGAAGTCTGGAAAGGCGAACGGCTATCGAAAGGTACCATATTCTTATTAATAGTGATATCGGCCTTAACCAAAGTGTTTTCAACTTTCTTTCCAGTGATATCGGGGAATTTAGTACGAAGATCGATAAGCATCAAATGATTATCGGTACCACCCGAAACAACCTTATACCCTTTAGCGGTGAAAGCCTTAGCCATAGCCGCAGCGTTCTTCTTAACCTGTGCTTGGTACTCCTTGTACTCAGGTTTTAACGCCTCACCGAATGAAACTGCTTTTGATGCAATAACATGCTCAAGTGGGCCACCCTGTACTCCAGGGAAAACACTACTATTCAAGATCTGAGACATCATTTTAATCTCGCCCTTTGGAGTAGTTAAACCCCATGGATTTGGAAAATCCTTACCCATCAGGATAATGCCACCGCGAGGGCCGCGAAGAGTTTTATGAGTTGTTGAGGTAACAATATGAGCGTATTTAGCAGGATTATCGAGCAATCCAGCAGCAATAAGGCCAGCAGGATGTGCCATATCAATCATAAGAAGAGCACCTACTTTATCAGCAATTTCGCGCATACGCTTGTAGTCCCATTCCCTTGAATAGGCAGAGGCACCACCAACTAAAAGTTTTGGTTTATGCTCAATGGCCATTCGTTCCATCATATCGTAATCAACAAGACCAGATTCCTCCTTTACACCATAGGATACAGCCTTAAACCATAAACCTGAAAAATTAACAGGCGATCCGTGCGAAAGGTGTCCACCATGCGATAAATCGAGGCCAAGGAAGGTGTCACCGGGCTTTAAAACAGCCAAGAAAACGGCCATGTTTGCCTGTGCACCGGAGTGTGGTTGAACATTGGCATATTCAGCCTGATAAAGTTCCTTAAGCCTATCAATGGCGATTTGTTCAGTCTGATCTACAATTTCACAACCACCATAATATCTTGCACCAGGATAACCCTCGGCATATTTATTGGTTAGAACTGAACCCATGGCTTCAAGCACCTGAGGGCTAACAAAATTCTCAGAGGCAATCAGCTCTATCCCGTGCATCTGACGTAGACGTTCCTTCTCGATCAGATCAAAT
The DNA here is from genome assembly GCA_043743775.1 of Bacteroidales bacterium. GTDB lineage: Bacteria > Bacteroidota > Bacteroidia > Bacteroidales > Tenuifilaceae > UBA8529. The sequence continues at coordinate 2,192 of JAYTVX010000258.1, forward strand.
ATTTGAGTATCTTGTACCATAAGATTTAGTTAATTGAATTTTGAACGCAAAAGTATAACTTTTGATTCGGAAAAAAGATGTTTTGATTTGAAATATTTGCTACTCAGAAAATTGAACTAAGACATTCCTGTAAGCAGAGAAGATCTTTGATTTAGAAACGAACCCAACATATTCATCATTATCCAAAACGGGTAGATTCCAAGAGGCCGACTCCTCAAACTTCCTCATCACCTCAGTCATGGAGTCGTTGATATTGATAAACTCTGGCGGGAGCGAGATATAATCCCTTACAAATGTATTATCGTAAAGTTCAGCGTTGAACATTATATCCCTAATCTCATCGAGTAGAACAATTCCCATAAATTTTCTGTCCTTATCAACAACAGGAAAGATATTGCGTTTCGATTGGCTAATCGCTTTGATCAGTTGGCCTAAGGAATCGTTAGCATTAACAAGTATAAAATCCTTTTCAATAAGATTCTCAAGTTGAAGAAGGGTTAAGACGGCCTTATCCTTATGATGGGTTAATAATTCTCCCCGAGCGGCAAGACGCTTTGTGTAAATTGAATGGGGTTCGAAGTAAAGAATCGTGATAAACGAAATTGTTGAAGCGATCATTAACGGAATAAAAAGCGCATAACCGCCAGTAATCTCAGCAATTAAAAAAATTGCAGTCAATGGGGCATGCATAACACCGGCCATCATACCAGCCATTCCCACCAAAACAAAATTGCTCTCCGATACTTGGAAGAAAACAAATTGGTTAATAACCTTTGCAACAAAATAGCCTGCTACACCTCCCATAAATAGTGTAGGTGCAAAAGTTCCTCCTATCCCACCCGCTCCAGTAGTCGATGCTGTGGCAATAACCTTTGTTGCTAAAAGCATTACCAATGCAACAAGGAGCAACCAATATTCGTTTTGGAAAGATGAAAAATGGCTATTCCTAAATAGCTCTGCCGAACGTCCATCGAGGAGAAGCTGAAGCGTATCATAACCCTCACCATAAAGAGGAGGAAAAACAAAGATTAGAACGCCCAGCATCAAACTCCCAATTATCCATTTTTTATACGGATTTGTAATCTTAGCATATCTCCCCTCCACCTTCATCGACATACGCGTAAAATATACTGAAACCAATCCGCAAAAAACACCTAGGATGATATACCAAATGATATTATGTAGGTAGAATGGATGGGTTACCTGATAATCCAAGACCACACCTTTCCCTAAAATAAAGTAAGATACTGAAGCGCCAGAAACAGCGGAGATTAAAAGAGGTACAATTGAACTCATCGTCAAGTCGAGCAATAATACCTCCAATGTAAATACCAAACCGGCCAAAGGGGCTTTAAAAATAGAAGCAATTGCACCAGCGGCACCACAACCAATAAGTAATGTTAGGGTTCGGTAGTTCAACTTAAAGAATTGTCCCACATTTGAACCAATTGCCGAACCGGTAAGAACAATTGGAGCTTCAGCACCAACCGATCCCCCAAACCCAATAGTAATAGTACTTGCAACAATAGAACTATAGGTGTTATGTCGTTTAATCTTACTGCCCAATTTTGAGATTGAATAAAGAATCTTAGAAACTCCATGACCAATATTATCCTTCACGAAATATCGAACATACACTACTGTAATTATAATCCCAATTCCCGGTAATGCTAAGTACATAATGTTTAATGAGCCTTGGCTGACAAAAGATTTGACTAATCCATTTAAGTAATGTACCGTATTCTTGAGGAGAACTGCTGCAAGTCCACTTAGAATACCTACGACAAAACTCAATATCAATATCAATCGACGTTCGCCAAGTTTTCGGCTATAAATAAGTAGCTTATATAACAATTGCTGAAAAAAATTCATTGGGTTCATGTTTAAAGCCTTCAAATTTACCCACAATAAAATTCAAATGTGAATGCAACGGAAGAAAGTTTATTATTTTCAAGAGAGACAATCACATAAAAATGGAATTATGGAGTTCTGGAGTGATAGAGTGATTGACGAATGCCACACTGCATCACCACGAATACTAAATTAGTCCCGTTCCTTTTTGTATTTTACACCACAATAAAATCAATAAAAAATATTCAAAAATTTCTCAAAACATTTATATTTGAACTATTAATGAATGGCTGCGTTTTATCTTATAATTATATTTATTATTACCTCTTGAATTTTTAGCGCTTTAAATATTACAGCAGCCTGAGATTAAAGAAGCAATCACTCTTTTTTATTTTTTACTATACTTTAGCAATCTTTCGGAATGATTGAAATTGAAAAATTTTGCTTAGATAATGGATTGCGCGTAGTTGTCCACAACGACAACAGTACGCCTATTGTTTCATTCAATCTACTTTATGATGTTGGCTCAAAGGATGAGGATCCCAACAGAACAGGTTTTGCTCATCTTTTCGAACATCTCATGTTTGGAGGATCAGTTAACATTCCGGTCTTTGACGAGCATTTGGAAAGGACTGGAGGTGAAAATAATGCCTTTACCAACAACGATTTCACCAACTATTACATCACAATACCTAAAGAAAATCTCGAAACAGCCTTTTGGCTCGAAAGCGACAGGATGATGAGTCTTGGCTTTTCGAAAAAGAGTTTAGACGTTCAAAGAAACGTTGTTATCGAGGAGTTTAATCAACGATACCTCAATCAACCCTACGGTGATGTTTGGCTTCTGCTTAGGCCTTTGGCCTATAAAGTTCATCCGTACGGTTGGCCAACGATCGGTAAAAATATCGATCATATAAAAAAAGTAACCCTTACTGATGTCAAAGATTTTTTTTACAAACATTACGCTCCTAACAATGCTATATTAACTGTTGCAGGGCCCGTTACGACAAAAGAGATATTGGAATTATCAAAAAAATGGTTTGGAGATATTGAAAAACGCCCTATCGCTTTGCGAAACCTACCCAAGGAACCAAAACAGGTTGAATCTAGGTTAATTGAGGTTGAGAGGGATGTTCCCTTCGATTCAATTTACAAAGCGTACCATATGAGCGATCGTAATCACCTAGATTTTCAAGCCGCAGACTTAATCTCAGACCTACTTTCAAACGGAAAATCATCGCGACTTTACCAAAAGTTAGTAAAGGAACAGAACATGTTCAGCGACATTAACGCCTATATAACTGGAGATATTGAAGAGGGGCTTTTCGTAATTACAGGTAGACTTTTCAAAAACACATCGTTTAAAGTAGCTGAATTGGCCATTGATGATGAGCTCGAGTCAATTAAAAACAAATCAATTGATGGTTACGAACTTGAAAAAGTAAAAAATAAATTTGAATCTAACTTTAAATTCGGAGAAGCCAATCCTCTCGACAAAGCCATGAATCTTGCTTTTTATGAACTCTTAGGCAATGCCAATGATGTGAACCTCGAGGTTGAACGATATCGTGAGGTTACCACTGAGAAGGTAAAAGAGGTTGCTTCAAACATCTTCACTGAAACAAATTGCTCAACCCTTTACTATAAAGCGAAAGGCAATGGAAATTCAAATGTTGAATGATCATCAAAACAAAAATGATGCTAAATAGAAAATCGCCACCATTAAGGCAAATTCCAAATAAAATCGATATCACTAAGGCAGTAGAAACCACTCTACCTAATGGGATCCGATTGCTAGTTATTAATGTAGGCTCAGAGGATGTGTGTAGGCTTGACTTTACCTTTTTTGCAGGTTCAAGGTATCAACGAAAAAGAGTCGAAGCTAGAGCCGCAATGGCAATGCTAACCGAGGGCACTGTGAATATGACATCGCATCAAATAGCTGAAAAATTTGACTTTTATGGTAGCTTCTGTGAACATGCTAGTGATCGAGATTTTGGGAAAATCACGCTACTCTCACTCAATAAATTTCTTGACAAATCGCTTGAAATACTTGAGCAGGTAATAAAATATCCCATTTTCCCCGAAAAGGAGGTAGAAACATACAGAATCAAAGGGAAGCAATCATTAATTGTTGAGCTCGAAAAAGTATCTACCCTGGCAAGGCAAGATTTCTTCAAAGGTCTTTTTGGGAACACGCACCCCTATGGGATATACGCTGAGCCTCAGGACTACCTTGATTTAGAAAGAATTCATCTTGTCGAATTCCATCAAAAGCACCTTACATCTAACCGATGCACAATAGTACTATCGGGGAAAATAGGTGATGCTGAATTAAGCGCTGTAATTAAGCACTTTGGAGAATCGAGTTGGGGTCACCAATCAACCAACCTTATCGATTTTCCACCAATATTTACTCCAAAGCAAAAGAAATATTTCTCTTTAAAAACTGATGCCGTTCAATCAGCAATTAGAATTGGAAGGCAGCTAGTTGATCGGAAGCATCCTGATTATTGTGGCTTAGTATTTCTTAACACTATCCTCGGTGGATACTTTGGATCACGGTTGATGAAAAATATCCGGGAAGATAAAGGGTATACCTATGGTATATCGTCATCAATCCTTACCCTTAAAGAGTTATGCGTATTGGTAATTGG
>JAYTVX010000259.1:0-2404 GCA_043743775.1 Bacteroidales bacterium
GAATGTACAAGGTCAAGGAAAACAGTATAAACAGATATACAAAGGTGGGGTGCAACTTAGTTTGTTCGAATGACTGCTACGGAGCACTGATACCTCGCACCTCTGCTGCGGGGTAGTTCATTAAGCCACTTCGACCCCAATTATTTATTTTGTATGTTAGGTTTTCGTACGTTTTATTCCTTATCTTTTATACATCGAATTGAGAATCCATAGTTTTTAAATTGTATGTTCTGCAAACACCTTCTTTATCATTGTAAAGGTGTCTATACCAGGAGTTCTCATTATTATGGCTGCTTGAAGACCAGAAGCAAGCGAATTTCCCTAATTTATCAAATTCTTTATTATTTCTCCTTCTATATCCTGCGGGTAATGCATTAAATTTTGATTCATCAGTTTCTCCTGTATTCGGACTTGTCCAATTATTACTTTTCGACTTAAGTTTGCCTGAAATGCTGTTGTTTAAGTCACAAATCTTGGCTGTATCTAATATTGACATCCCTAGGGAAACTTCTAACTCAGACCACTCCTTGTCTGTTGGTACATGCCAGCCTGAAGGGCAAACGTTTTTTTCATTTACTGTAACCATCCCGTGCTAATGATTATGCTTGCTACTAATTCGGAATAATCTATTCTGATTTATGTTGCCCCTTAATGTCCTCTAGAATCCAATTCAGCTCAGGATCGTTGCCCTTGAGCCGATCGTGGATTGTTGGTGCAATCGCAACATCGGGTAAAATTCCACGCCCATCCTGCTCGATTCTGAAGTGTGGTTGAATTAGACCTAACCCGAAGTGGATTTTCAGCTTCGATTCGGGCAGGGTGAAGATTGGCATTCGACCTGCAATGCACCCATTAAACGCACCACCCGTTTCCTCTCCAACAAAGGTTGCCCTTTTGGAGCCCTTTAGGTCGGAGGATAATATGCTAGAGGCAGAAAAACTCCCCCCGTTGATGAGTACATACACTTTGCCCTTAAAGCTCTTGGAATTCGGCTGTTTTAGCTTCGATTCGGATAGGGAGAAATAGTACTTGTTCTCCGCCTTCTTCACCCTTGCTAGCCTAACCATTAGGAATGGTAAGCCAATGGTGAAACTTAATGCTTTAATCACTAAGGGCGTACTTCGAGTATATCCTCCAAGAATGAAGCTGGACCTGGAGGTTACCTCCATCCTGTCGACTAAATAGAAACTGGTGTCGGCGAGGTACGAGTAGAGATTGCCAATCTCCTTTAATCGTCCCCCTGGGTTATCGCGCAGATCGAGAATAAGCGTTTTTGTCTTCAGTGAATCCAACTTCTTAAAGCTGTTGCGGTAGAATTGACGATACATCCCCCTTGAGAAATCATTGATTTTCATAACCGCAATGCTGCTATCGGGTACCATTAAGTGTAGGTTCTTGCTGTAGTTCTTTGTTTGAGGATTATATCCCAGTAGCAGTTTTTTCCGGGCTTCATTCTTCGACTCCCTTTTTGCTAGCGCCTTTTCAACTTTCGTTTTTTCTTTGATTTTCCCCTCTCCCTTGGCTACGTTACGCTTCCCGCGTTTAAGGAAAACGTTAGTTATGGTGTCGTTGTAGTTTAGCTGGTAAACAACGCTATCCCTCTCGCCGGTGTATGTATAGAAAAAATTGGAGAACTGCCAGCCGTATACTCTGCTGTAGAATGTGCGGTTATACCCATCGGAGGTAAAGGTGTTTTTGAACTTAGAGAAAACTTCCTGAGGTTTAATGCCATTTACCGAAACAACCTCCGACCCAACCTTAATGGTGGTATCGCTTGAGTTGTTTTTAATAATATATAGCCGATTATCCAAAACCTCATAGGTGAACTGGGAGAGTGGCGAACCCCCCTTTTTATTGAACGCTTTAGTCTCTTTACGGGTTAACAATTTTATTAGGGGGTACATCCGCATATGCCCTTGCTTTACAGAGGAGACTACAGGTGCTAGCTTGAAGAAGAACTCATTGCTTGTCATCGGAGCATTGATGGTGGCCTTTAGGCTATCGAATTTATAATCCAGATCCTTTTTGCTGATATACCAGTAAAGCTTTGGGTGAAGTTTTTGTAACCTCTTGTAAACGTAATCAACATCCGCCTTTAACTGCTCTGCGCTTTTTAAGGTATTGATTTGGCTATTGTACTTTTTTACCGAAGCGCAGCTCGCAAGTAGAACGGCTGCTACTATTAAAACAAGGAAGTTTTTAAAAACAGTAGTCATAATATCTTATTCGTTAATTCATATAATGCCTTTAAGCCGATTTGTCCGCCCCAATTTATAGCAAAAAATCCACACCTAGGGATCTATTTTACTAATTAATTCAAGTTGCTAGTTATCAAATTGTGTAAACATATATGCTAAGATGAACATGATTATTTTCAATACGAAGCCCTCTGATGTTACTGCAT